>NC_015418.1 GCF_000204565.1 Clostridium botulinum BKT015925 | reverse complement strand
TAAAAACAAAAGCTAAAAGAAACATTGTTTTAAGTTTGAAATATTATAAATTAAGATGTTAAAGGAAAATTTAAAATATCTCTTAATAGTATTATAAATTTTAATAGGTGATAATATGTACAAACCTCTTTGTAATATTGACAATAAAATTTTGTATATTTGTGATAAGGAGTACGGGTATTTTTTTAATAAACCAAATGTAGTTGCAGTAGGATTAGGATACAAAATAAAGAATGGATTTTGCACATATAGAAAATGTATCAAAGTTTGTGTTAGTAAAAAAATTGATAATGATAATTTAAATATTAATTCATTAATCCCTATAATATATAAAGGAATTGAAACAGATGTTGTGGAAACAGGTTCATTTGAAGCAAAGGGATTAACTAAAAAAGTACGACCTGTATTAGGGGGATATAGTATAGGACCTGCACCAAATGATATAACAGGAACAATGTCTTGTCTTGTACGAGATAATTCAAATCATAATTTATATGTACTAGGTTCTAGTCATATACTAGCCAATGAAAATAGGCTTCCAAAAGGTACTCAAATAATTCAACCAGGGAAATATGATGGTGGACGTGCTCCTCGAGATACTATTGCAATACTTTATAATTACATTCCAATATTTTTTTCAACAGCCACATATTTTCCTGTAAATTTTGTTGATTGTGGTATTGCTAAAGTAAATAATCCTAATTTAGTATCAAGTAAACTATATTGTTTAAATAATATTACAGGAATTGTAGCTCCTCATTTAGATCAATCTGTTAGAAAAGTTGGAAGAAGTACAGGTATAACTTATGGATATGTTACGTCACTAGGAACAGTTGTTAAAACTAATTTTGATATAGGACCTGCTTATTTTAAAAATCAAATAATTACAACAAGTATGTGTGCTTCGGGAGATTCAGGTGGACTATTGTTAGATTTAAATAATAAGGTCATAGGAATGCTTAATAGTGGGTCTACAGGATCTGTATCATCATACTCTCCTATATCAAAAGTATTAAGTACTTTAAATGTATCTATTGTAACTTAGATATGAAAAGAAATTTCAAATGAATTTTCAAATAAAAATGATATTTAAAACTATTGATTTAGAGGTTAGTTTTAAATATCATTTTTTAGTTAAAGAATATTTAGACTGTAGTAAAAATACTCTAGAGTGTACAGTAAATCAAAGGTAATAGTATAATTAATTAAGTAAATGTTTATAAAACAACAAATAAAAATGTTTATGTAAATGTAAACATGGTTACATACATACGTATAATAATATACTATTTTAAATAAATAGTATATATGAACAAGTATTTTAATAAATAGTTAGTGTAACTAAATTAAAAATACATAAGTGAAAGCACTAATAGGTTTATAAAATAATAAGGGGGTTTTATGAAACAATTAATTAATACATTTATAAGTATACTTATCTCAATATTTTTATCTATGTTCTCTATTTTAATATTTTTGTTTACCATTATAATAGATGGAGATATACCTCCTAATATTTCTTTTGAAGATGTTATTTTTTGCTTGGTTATTAATACAATATATTTATTGTTTCAGTTAGTATATATTTTAAAGAGTTCTAATATCCAAACGTTAATAGTCTTTAATGTATTTTTTACAACATGGATAATGTCCTTTTGGGTAATGGCTACAATAAATGATTTAACACATAGACATAGTATTTATTCTATAATTATATGGATAATGGGATTTAGTTCAAACTTAGTGGTATTTGGATTATATTTGTACAAAAAAATATATGGTATTAATAAGGAAGTGTAAGAATGGTTTTATATAAATAAAAAGCTGATAGATCATTAAATTTATTATGATTTATCAGCTTTTGTTGTAGTAAAAAAGTTAGCGAAATACTGAAGTTACATTACTTTTAGGTTATTACACAAATTAATGTAAATATATAATTAACTACACAAATATTTACGTAAACACTAATGTTTATAATAATGTTTACATTAACACAACTATATATATTATTGTTTATGAATTTATTTTCATATTTAACTAATTTTATTACAAGGCACATGAATATCATAAGCTTAAATTTATGAAATATTATCCTGTTTTTATTGAAATATTAGTACTATTTGAGATACTATAAATTATGTGTAAAATGAATTTTAATATATTATACTAATTATAAATTGAGGTGACTAGATATGATTTTTTCGCAGAAAATACAAAAATTAAGAAAAGCAAAAAAATTATCACAAAAAGAATTTGGAAAAAAGTTAGGAATACATGATGAAATAATTTTACAGTGGGAATCGGGTACGAGCTATCCATCAATAAATGAATTAATTAAAATAAGTGATGTATTTAATATAACTACAGATAGTTTATTGAAAGATAATATTAATGAATATGAAGATGATTGGGAAACAGATATTATAATGGGATGTGCTATATTAGGAATGGCATGTGGGTTTATATTTGATAATGATTTATGTCTTTGGGGATGTATGCTAGGTACGGGGATTACTTATTTTATTAAAGGAATTAAAAAGATAAAATATACAAAATGAATATTTATTAATAAATTATATTAAGATTAAGAATGTGAGGTAATAAATAAGTGAAAAAAATACTATGCGCACTTATAATTTGCATGTTTAGTAGCTTTGCTACAGGATGTAGTAAAGATCATAGACAAGTTGTTAAAAATCAAAACAATCCTAAAATTATTATTGAAGAATATTTTAATCATTGGAATAATAAAGACTCTAATAAGATGATTTTATTACACACTGAAGCAAGGCAAAAGGATTATAGAAATTCTAATATGCAGTGGGAGTTTGATAATTTAATGTCTGTTAAGTTATTATCTTGTGAAGAGGTTACTTCTAAATCATTAATTGAGGATGAAATAAAAAGAGCAGTGGATGCTAAAGTTGTTCCTAAAGATGCTAATAATGAAAATGTGAAATGTTTTAATGTGAAATTTGATATTAAATTGAATAATCCTAATGAGGGATCTAGGGATGATGGAGTGTCACAAGAAAGAATCACACTAGTGAGAAATGATAAAAATTCACAATGGTTAATACAAGATATGGGGGAAGCATAGTTTAGAATATTAAACTACATAAAAATGTAATAAAAGATTATAAGAAACAAGGATAAGCTAAATAATCATATAAATTTATATGATTATTTAGCTTATTTTAGTGTTTAATTTAAGAAAGTTTAATTTTTATATCTGAATAATAGCTATTTCCATATTCAGATATTAGATGAACAGAGGTATTATATATCCATTTTAACTAGTATAGTACTCTATTATAATTATTTAAAATTTAATATAAAAAGTAACTAAGTATGTTAATATATATGACAATATATACGTAAACAAATAAAGTTACAAAAATGTTTACATAAACACGTATGTAAACATTTTTGTAACTTTATTTAGGTAGATATAGCAAAGCTACGTGTATTAGCTTTAAGTGGAAGTTAAAGTGTGGTATAATACGGAAAATAATTGTTTTAAGTAAGATATATAGGTAAAATTAGTATTTAAAAATTAATACATAATAAAAAAGGTTAATATGGAGGAATAATTATGTTTGGAGGTATAACTGAGATTAATGCATGCATGAATATGAAAACACATTTTAAGGAGTTTATAGTATTATTTTGGATTTTAAGAATGATCTATATAAGTATAAAGCTTATAAACAAATATAATAACTATGCAAAAATAAATTTGATATTAAAAGGATTAAATTTATGTTCTATTATTATTTTAATAGGATTTTGTGCAGAATCTGTATTTTATACTCAGGATAGCTATTTAGTATTATGTGGACTTCTTATGATGCAGTTCATGTCATGGGAAGCTGATATATTTAATAAAAATGAGATATAATTACAACAATGTTGATGTAAACACATATAAATATGTATTTACAAATGTTGCATAGTTTAAAGCAAGTGAAATAGGAAAAACTAAGTGTTTTTAGTGTTTTAAAATGTATGTAGATTAAAGGAGTTACCTAAATGGTAGCTCCTTTAATTTTTATTTTAAATAAATAATATTAAAGTAATGAAATGCATTTATCAAATCGTGAACTTATGACATTCCAATTTAAATTTTTAAACATAACATCTATATATTTAGCCCTATCTGTACCGAAATCCATAAAATAAGCGTGTTCATATACGTCTATAACTAAAATAGGATGTGCATTCCATACAGAACCATAATCATGAAGATCAGAGCCTGTAATTCTAAGAAGAGATGTTAAAGGATCAAAACAAACTACTGCCCAACCCCTCATAGAAAGACATACTTGTTTTAAGTAACTTAAGAAATTATCTAAACATCCCCATTGAACACAGATTATATTAATTAAATTATCGCTAATATAATTATTTGAATTAGTGATATTTTGAAAATAATATTGATGCAGTATAACTCCATCTAAAGAATAAGTTTCACCCATTTTCAAAGATCTCATGGTACTGTAGGTTGGATTTGATCCAGAATAAAACTGCGGATTTTTACTCATTTTATCTATTTCGTTTAGTTTACTTATATATCCTAAATATAATTTGTAATGTTCATCTAATTGTTTTGAAGTCATTTCTTTAACACTTGAAAGATCATAAACTTTAGCTTTTAAATCTGCCATTAGAATCCCCTTTTATATTACTAGTTAACATTATATATTATATTAATTTTTATATGTATTTGTTACTAAGATAGTAGTAAGATTTTATACAATAAACATAAACTAATAAATAAAAATAACTTAAGATAACATTTTCAAAAAAATTAAAATAGCTAAAGGCATTATAAATTTTTTTAATCTTTAGCTATTTTTATTAATACATAAATTAGTTATTTAACGAAATTTTAAATAGAATTTATTATAAGATAAGAAAAATAATTAGTACATATAATCATCACTTATACATGAATTGGTTCAAGAGTTTATGCATGGATTCATATGCATAGCTTGTCTACAACATCTACATAGATTTTTACAGTTTGAATTAGAATTGTCTGGTTCAGTGCAACTAGTAGCAGTTCCAGTTCCCCATAAAAGTATACGAATATCTTTACCTTGTGGGTAAAGTTTTTGACACATAACAGATGGAGGATTTGTATTGTTATTATATATAGTAACAGAAATTTGGCATGCGGTTTTTGGATACTTAATTTGATACGTTTTATCATAGTTAAATATAGGACTTTTTCTAGTTACAAAAACTCCTTTATAAAAACAAATAAAAACAACTTGAGCAGGGAAAAAACCATTATTTTTTACTTCTAAAGTATAAGTTCCATTATTTGTATATTGATTCATATAAGTGTATATATTATTTTCAGTACAATATGGATTAATCATATAATCACCCAAATAAAATATTCAAGAGTATTCTTGATAGTATTATAATATTACAATGTTAGATAATTTGATACCAAATTCGATATTTATATATTAAGTTACTAAATGAACATCTAATTGATCTAGAATAGTATTCAAACGACAAAAAAGAGAAATATTATTACCTATGGCGTATATGATTCCTAAAGCACATTTATTATTATTTAAAACCAAGGCGCCTGAATCACCTAAATTACTTATTAGTGATGTAATTATTACATCATGGAATAAATACCTTTTGCCATCTCTAAAGGTTGTTATCATGGTAGCATTTGTATTTGTAATGATACCTTTAGTAAGTTCTGTTGTACGACCAACCTTTTGAACAGATTCATTTAAATGAGGATTTTTTACACAAGTAGGTTTACCTATGAAGGCAATTTTATTACTTAATATATTAGGTTTGCTTAATAATCCTAGAGCAGCATCTGAAAAATTTATGGGTTGGCTTGTACCTTCAATAGGACGTAATGGAACATATTTATATAAAGTAGCAATGGTATCTTTTGGAGTTTTACCACCATCGTTATATGCAGGTTGTATTATGGGATGTCCAATAGGAAATGTATTTATACATGCTAGAACATGATTAGTACTTAAGAGGAATTTGCTTACACCATTAGTCACAAGGCATCCTGCTGTACCCATAATATTAGTCCCATCAGCACTTATACCATAACCACCTATAACTGGTCTTATTTTCTTTTTTAGGGATGAAGACACAATAATGCCTGATTCAACAACATCTGTTGGAATTCCCTTGTAGTTAACAGGTATCATTTCATTAGGAGTTAATTTATCATTTGGAAGTTTAGTAATAACAAATACTTTAATACATTTTTGATATGTGTTAAAGCCATTTTTTATTTTATATCCAAGACCAATTCCTACTACATTAGCTTTATTTAGAAAATATTTATATTCACATTTGCATATATATTTAATTTTGTTTTCAAGTGTAGAACAGCAATTATTCATTAGATTCATTCCTCATATTTAGTAATTATACTACTAATATACTATGAGCAAGGTATTAATTAAGTACTTATAAAGATAATTATAATTTTATGCCATTTAAAGTTTTTTAATGAATATAGGACAAAATGATTATGGTTAATGGAAAAATGATATAATTACAACAATGTTTACATTAATACATACATAATTAATTGTATAAACATATGTATAAAATAGTTTATTAGCCATTTAAAGATTTAAGATATATTTATAAAATTAAAGAGATACCGTTTACATAAAATTACTTGTAAATAGTATCTCTTTTTTAGTTTATGTTGTTATTTTAAAGGTCCTTCTTTAACAGCTTTAACACCTAAATCAGTAAAATCAGTGAATAAGCCATCTACATTTGCTTCAAATAATAATTTTCTAAGTAAAGAATCAGCATCTTTTGCATATTTAGGTAATTCATCTTTACGAACAGTATATGGATGAACCACAAGTCCTGCTTCATGTGCATCTGCTACAAGAGTTGGATTTGTAACATCTTCACTTTTTTCTAGTTTTCCATCGTTATTTAAAATTTGTCCATACCAAGGTCCTATTCCATCAGCATATTTGGACATTTCTTTTAAGCCTTCTTTAGATAACATCTGTGCAACATTATCATCTTTATTATCTTCCCAAGATTGAAGACCTATAAGTTGAACTATTTTACATTTAGTTTTAAGTTTATTTTTCATATATTTTAAATAAGTTGGATCAAAACATTGAAGATAACATTTTGAATCTTTGTTGTTATATCCATATTTATCTAAAATCTTTAAAGTAACACTACCGATATCTTGACCATTCTCAGTATGGAATTTAGGATTTTTTAGTTCTGGGTATATTCCAACATTTTTACCAGTACTTTTATTTAATCCTTGAATTAATTGAATTTCTTCTTCTAAAGTAGGAACTTCAAAATGTGATTTGTGTAGTGGAAATCTATCTTTAAATACTGCTTCATTTGTTTTTAAATCAACACGTTCATTAACACTTAATTTCTTTATCTCATCTAAAGTAAAGTCAATAATATAATATCTTCCATCTTTACGTTTTCTATCTGGGAAAATTTTAGCTACATTAGTTGTAGTATCAAGATGAATATCATGCATTACTATTGGTACTCCATCTTTTGTTAAACATACGTCAGCCTCAATATAATCAGCACCCAATCCATAAGCAAGAGAGTATGCTTCTAATGTATGTTCAGGTAGATAACCTGAAGCTCCTCTATGGGCTATTATAGTTTTATTAGTAGATTTAGTATCAGATGTACTTGCAGTAGTTTTTGTTTTATTTGCTTGCCTACATCCAACAGCTCCAAGAGTCATAAATGAAGCTATAACAATTGCTAGTAATTTTGTTTTTTTCATATCTGTCACTCCTTTAAACGTTTTCATAGCTAATATATCATATTATTATTTAAAAGTAAAATAATTTATTATTTTACTTTTAAATAATAAATTGTTTTACTTTATAGTGTACAAATTGTTTTTACCATGAAATATGTGATAAAAACAAAAAAAATGTATATATTTGTAACAAAAGTTCATATAGAAAAGTATTATGAAGTATAAATAAATTTATATAGTGTAGGGTGATTAAAAATGAATCAATGTGGTAATATGTTATCAAATTCCAGTAATGATGTTTATATACAAGTAGGTAACTACGGGGGTTTTATGGCTGAATTTTATGTAAATTATATTGATCCTATGGGAATAGAACACAAAGAAGACAGTGGAGCATTTTCATTAGGATTTTCTCGTAGAATAAATATTTTAAAAGGAACAAAAACAGTTAGATTAATAGTAGAGATATGGATATTTGGTGGAAACAGGATAATATATGATGGATACATGGGAATTCCAGGACCAAGTTGTTTTGGGTTATATAATACAATATTTGATGCTGCTTTTAAACCTATTTCTTGTAACTCTGTAGGAGGAGGATTACCTACACCACCAAATAATTCAAATTGCTGTTGTTGCTGCTGTTGTCCTTGCTGTTGTCCTTGCACTTGTTCTTGTCCTTCTGTTTATAACAGCGGTAATAGTTGTTGTTAGTAAAACTTATTTTGAAAGATTTAAAAGAAGCGTATTAATATATCGCTTCTTTTATTGTATGTGCGCCCAGCATGGGCGCAATCTATAAGGTGAAAGTCCTGAACGCCGAAGGTGATATAGGCGTTAGCCAATGACAAGGGTGTCCATCGTGAGGTGGAATCTGAAGGAAGTCGGATGGCAAAATTCCGGTCTGAGGAATACGAATCACATAAGAGGCTGATTATAGCTGGATGAGTTTGCATAACAAAACAAAGTCCGTATCACCCAAAAGTTATTGCAGTATATGTGGCAGATATATGGAATGAAAGATTGCGTTCTTACCTGGGGAGGTCTGATAGATATATCATTAAAGGATGAACTTCCTACATGATAACCTACATAGTGATATGTAACTGAACTATCAGAAGTCAGCAGAGGTCATAGTACCATACTATGTGCACGTAGTGAGGGAAGGACTGAACATTAGGAGGTTTTCAACTTTGAATAATTCAAATAAATTACAAAGAAAGCAGACAACTCAATATAGAGGTCGCCTTGTGGAAGTAGAAGTGACTCAGTAACGAGGGCGGCAGAGTAATAATTTGGCGTTAGCAAAGGGAGAAAGAGAAAACAATGTAGTAGATGATACTAATAATCTACTTGAAAAGGTTTTAGTTAGAGAAAATATGCTAAAAGCTATGAAAAGAGTAGTTGCCAATAGAGGAAGTCATGGTATTGATGGTATGAGAGTCGATGAACTCCGAGGGTTTATTATCAAAAATTGGCTAACAATTAAGCAAAAGTTATTAGAAGGAAGGTATAAACCTTCACCAGTTAGGAGAGTGGAAATACCAAAACCTGACGGTGGAATTAGATTGCTTGGAATACCTACTGTACTTGATAGATTAATACAACAGGCATTAGCTCAAGAACTTAATAAAATTTATGACCCTACCTTTTCGGATAATAGCTATGGATTTAGACCAAATAAAAGTGCTAAACAAGCTATATTAAAATCAAGACAATATATCAATGAGGGGCATAAATGGGTTGTTGATATAGACTTAGAAAAATTCTTTGATAAAGTTAACCATGATATATTAGTGGAAAGACTTTCAAGAAGAATAAAGGACAAAAGGGTACTTAAACTAATTAGAAATTATCTTAAATCTGGAATAATGATAAATGGATTGAAGGTAAAATCAGATAAAGGTACACCGCAAGGTGGTCCATTAAGCCCAATACTTGCTAATATTATGCTTGATGAAGTAGATAAAGAACTTGAGAAAAGAGGTCATAGATTTTGCCGATTTGCAGATGACTGCAACATTTATGTCAAAAGTAAAAAGGCAGGATTAAGAGTTATGGCAAGTATAAGAAAAATACTTGAAGGTTTATTAAAACTTAAAGTTAATGAAAATAAAAGTGCAGTAGATTTTGTGACGAGAAGAAAATTTCTTGGATTTTCATTCTATTTTGCAAAAGGCGGAGCCAATATAAGAATACATGAAAAGTCATATAAAAGATTCATAAACAAAATAAGAAAATTAACAAACCGTAATAAAGGTATAAGTATGGAATATAGAGTTTATATGATTAACCAATTAACGATTGGATGGATTAATTACTTTGGAATAGCGAAAGCTAACGCTAACGCTAAAATACAAAAAATAGATAGTTGGATAAGAAGAAGGTTAAGGGGTTGTATTTGGAAACAATGGAAAAGGTTAAAACTAGAGGACGAAACCTCATAAAACTAGGTCTTTCGACCTATAAAGCATGGGAGTATGCAAATACAAGAAAAGGCTATTGGAGAATATCCAAAAGCCCAATTCTTGATACAATCTTAAACAACAAATATATTGAAAATCTTGGTTACAGAAGTATATCTAAAAGATATCAGCTAATACTTTCCATTAATAGGTACAACATGAGCATGGTGCAAAACTCTATCTAATATAGCATTTGCGATGATAGGATCATAAAAAATATCATCCCAAGCATTGAAATTTATATTAGTTGTTAAAATTGTACTTTTTTTCTCATATCGCATGTCAATGAGTTGGAAGAATAACTTAGAGTCTTCTTTATTTATCGGTAGATAGCCTAATTCATCTATTATTAGGAGCTTGTACTTACTAAAATGTTTAAGTCTAGAATCTAATCGATTCTCTAAATTTGCACGTTTTAATTGCTGTAATAAATCATGACATTTAATAAAGTATGTACTATATCTACGTTTTGCTGCCGCAATTCCTATAGATGTAGCAAGGTGCGTTTTTCCTACTCCACTAGGACCTAGGAAAACTATATTTTCTTGTGTATTTAGAAAGCGTAATGTTAAAAAATCTAATATCTGATCTTTATTAATGCTAGGTTGAAAGCTGAAATCAAAGTCTTTAACCTCTTTTTTATGAGGAAAAGCGCCTACTTTTACCATAGATTTAATCATATTTGCTTCTTTAAAATCTATTTCATAAGCTGTAAGCTTAATAAGAGCATCAACAAAGGATAAATTATTTTTAGTAGAAAAATCAATGACTTCGTCTAAATGATTAATCATTTGTTTAAATTTTAAATACTCTAGATTTTTATAAGTTGTGTATATGCACTATTCATTTTATATACCTCTCCTATTAAATTTAAATTTTGTCCTAGCTTTCTTCATCATTTCATATGAGCTTTTATTAAATTGTTAAAGCACTAATCTCAGCATAATGTTCTGCATGATAATTTAATTTTTGATTTTGTATATCATGAATAGTAACTAATTTTGTGCTATAATACACATGTAATTGATGATCATATACTTGAAGTTTTAGTCGTTTACCTATATATTCTGGTGGGACAGAATATTGGTTTGATTTGTATGAAATCATGCTTTGACTATTTACTTTAACAGATGTGGTGGTTATTTTGTAAAGATTTCTTATCTGATCTTTAGGCAGTTTTGATAAGAAATCTTTTTCTTTCTGTAAATGTAATATTGGTATTTTACCTGTTGATGTATGACATTTACTATTAATTCTATTGTTTAAATCTGAAACAAGTTTGTGTAATTGCTCATAGTTTAATGTTCCATTATATGCTCTTATTTCATCTAATAATTTCATAGGAGCTTCTACTTTGGCTTTGGTGTTAGGTCTACCTGCTACGCAAGGGTGAACTTTAAAGCCGTAATCTTTTGCAAACTGTTGAAATTTATTATTTACTTTTCCTTTAGAATAATTAGTTCTAGGTAAATCCATAACAGTTTTCATATTGTCCGTTAATAGTTCCTCCGGAACTCCTCCAAAAGCTTGAAATGATTCATCAAGAAAAGAAAATAACACTTCTTGTGTTTTATCGAGAGATAACTTGTACACTCTAAACCTCGAATATGAAAGTATTAATACAAAGACATTAACACTAATAATTTCTCCGGTATTTAAAACAAATTCTATGTTTTCTTTCCAATCTAGTTGTGCTTGTTTACCTTTACCTGTTTCATACCTCATAGGCGCAGCCTTCGATAGATGTCCTTTTCTTCTGCTATTAAAATAGTGACTAAATTCTGGATGATTGGAGATATACCTTCTAAAAGAAGATTGAGCACAATCTAATCCATAGTTATCTCTAAGATACTGCCACAGAATCCGTTTATAATAAAATATTTGAATAGAATCTTTACCAAGAAGTTTTTTGATAATAGGTTCAAAATGGTCTATTTTAGATTTACGATTTCTAGTAGTAGGTTTTACATATCCATTTAAATATTTACCTACGGTGCGTGGATCAACGCCAAGTTCTCTAGCTATTTGACTTTTATTTACTTTCAAATTATTTTCCTCCATAATTAAATTTAATTTATGAAGATCCTCTAACTTATCTATTTGTATTTCAGAATTAATATTCATTTGTATAATCATAATTACCTCCAGTTTAAATGTTGGTAATTATAGTATTATACATAAATCTAATTCTTACATCCTTAAATGATCACTTTCTTGCATTCCCATAATAGCACTTATAAGCTAATACATAATTCTTAATGAGCCGCCGTATACCGAACGGTACGTACGGTGGTGTGAGAGGACGCTAAATAAAATAATTATTTAGCTCCTACTCGATGTGAAGATATTATTTTAGGATAAAAAAGAGTTTTAAGGATTCTTTTTGTAGTTTCAATTTGTATTTTATAAAATGAAATATATAATTAAATGTAAGAGGGGTTTTGTAAATCACTCTCTCTTTTTTTAAAACAGGGGCTTATAAGCCCCTTGCAAGCCCCTTGGTAGCCCCTTGGTAGTTAATAAGTAATAAGTAATAAATAATAAGTAATAAATAATAAATAATAAATAAGAATAATAAGTAATAAGAAAAAAAGTCTAGCTACCTAAAAATTAAGTAACTAGACTTTTCATTATTCAATATCAATTGGTTCAGAAGTAGTAGTTATAAGTTCAGCAGATTCTTTAACTTTTAAAGTACCAGATGATGTAAGGATAACATCATTGTTAATTAAAGAATCCATTAGTGTTTTAATATCTTCCTCTTTAGCATCATTTTTAACTCTATTAACTCTTAAAGAGTAATTCTTATCTTTATCAGTTTTAAACTTCATTAAAAGAGTCTTAGCCATTATTTATTCCCTCCTATTCCTCAGTTATTATAGATTGATCAATTTTTAAAACTTTAGCACTGTTAAATAACTTAGCAGCATTAAGACCAACTTCACAAACTTTCTCTATATCAGCATTAGTTCTGATTTTACCGAAAGATTGTTTCTTAAAGACATCTTTACCTTTGTCATCAGTACCAACTAAAACATCAAGAGCAAGTGTGCTTTTATAAACTTTTGATTGAGCCATTTTAAAACCTCCCTATCTTTGTGTGTTCAATTGTATATATGGAGATTTAAGTTATTTTGGAAAAGTTTTTATTATGATGTTCGTAAGAGTACATCCTTAACTTCCTTAACATCTTTTTTTACATCTTCAATCAAATGCAAATTATCAGTGAGATTTTTAATTATCCTTTGGTAATTTTCCTCCCTTTGTTCTTGCTTTAAATCTCTCTTTTCCTGGGCTTTTAAAATGTAGAATATAAGGACTACACTAAGAGCCGCCCAGATTCCTTGAGATGATGCAAGTTTTAGGATTTCAGTTTCCAAAGAAAACACCTCCTTGGTATATAGAATAAACTATATAGTCAATGTATTTTTATTATTTAAACGTAAATACCATTTAAATAATTACATAAACTGGTATAATAGATATATATGTATAAAAGGGTGGTGTTATCATGGAAAATCTTATAAGAAAGGCAAAGGGCGGAGATGTAGAATCTATAAATTCTATTATTAATAAATATAAAAATTTTGTATTTAAGAAGGCTGCGGGATATAACATTCCAGGATATGATTTTGAGGATTTAGTGCAACATGGATATCTTTCTATTATAAAAGCTATACGTATGTACAAGCTTGGAAGTAGCTCATATAATGGATATTTTCTAAATGCTATAAGTACAAACTTTGCAGCACTATTAAAAGGTGAGATTAAACATTTTAGAGAAGTTCCAGATGATAATATACTTAACAAGGATGAAGAATATGAGTTTACTGTTGAAGATGAAGTTATAGCTTATGATCAGGTTAAGAAGCTTTATGAAGCTATGGATAAACTTCAGCCACTAGAAAGAGAGATTCTCCGCAGATACTATATTAATCATGAGAGTTTTAAGAATATTGCGAAAGATAAAAACCTTTTGTACGATAGGACTACTTATTTGAGGAGGAGGGCGATTAGAAAGTTAAAAGATATATTAAATGAGTAGGCAAGAAACTACAAACTCTCCATCATGGAAAAGCACCATAAAGGATATTTTGTAGTCTATAATCTTAATAGTTAGAGAAAATATGTGATAAGGGACAGAGTTAAATAAGTTTATGAAGTAAGATAAGGTTCTTTATGAAAAGACACAATAAAATATAGTAAAATACTCTTGTATTAGAATGCAATATTTAATGCTAATATTAGGAGAACTTCTTGTATTCATTTAGGATATAAATTAACATAACCTAATAATTTCACATATCATTGTTGTTGTAATTGTAAACAATACAAATATTAATAAATATATTAGATTATTTAAAAGGAGAGTATATAATGTACGCTCCTTCTTAATTTTTAAGTAGTGGAATCTTTCTTTTTATATTTATTTTTAGTAACCTGCCTATAATTTAATAGAGTAGTTTTTTTATTAAAAATAGTAAATGTATTTTTGTTAACTCCTATATTTTGAGAGGTATATATTCCGGTATGTCCTGAAAATATATAACTTATAGAACATGCCATAAGCATATATATAGCACCTTCGGAGCCAAACATTTCTATACCCAATATAAAAGATGCAATAGGTGTATTTGTAGCCCCTGTGAATACTGAAATTAATCCTAAAGAAGCTAAAAATGAGGGTGATAAATTAAGTAGGTATGAAAGAGCACTACCTAAAGTAGAACCTATAACAAAAAGAGGAGTAACCTCACCACCTTGATACCCAGCTCCTAAAGTTACTGATGTAAATATTAACTTACCTAAAAAATCTAAAGGATGTATATTGCCATTAAAAGCATCTCCCATTAGTGGAAGGCTAAGTCCTAAATATTTGTAGGTACCTATTATAAATGTAAGCATTATTACAAGTATTCCACCAATAAAACTTTTTATCATTGCATTTTTAAAATGTTTAGAAAACATAGCCTTTAATTTATGAGTAAGTTCACTAAATAGCCTGCTTGTAAGACCAAATATAATAGAGGCTACAATTATTTTTAAAGCAATAATTATACTAATATTGGGTATTGCTTTAATAATATAACGTGAGTGTTTAATACCTAGAAGACTAACAATACTATTTCCAACAATACTTGCTGTAAGGCATGGAATTAATGCTTCATAACTCATTTTCCCAAGTACTGAAACCTCAAGTCCAAATATAGTTCCAGCAAGAGGAGTTCCAAATATAGCAGAAAAGCCTCCACTTACTCCAGCCATAAGAATAATTCTATTTTCATGTTTATTTAGCTTTAGTAATTTTCCTACATTTTCACCTATACTAGCTCCAATTTGTACACCTGTTCCTTCACGTCCAGCAGAACCCCCAAAGAAATGAGTTACAACTGTACCAAAGAAAACTAAAGGGATCATGCGCAAAGGAACATTTTCACAACTTTCATTTATTTTTTCAATTATTAAATTATTTCCTTTACTAGAATTACCTCCATATTTATAATATAGAAAACTAACTAATGCACCACCAAGGGGAAGTAAGAACAAAATATATGGATTATTGGTTCTAAATTTTGTAGCATTTTCAAGACATAAAAGAAATAGTGAAATAACAAGACCTATAATTATACCTATACAAGATCCTATAATTACCCATTTTAAAAATGATAATCCAAAGATAGTAGTTTCTTTTTTGTTATTATAAGCCATTAAAGTCTCTCCTTTCAGTTAGTTAAATAAAAAATGACTCCTACGAATATAGATAATATTTTATCTATATTCGTAGGAGTCATTAGCTTAAAAGCGGTTAATGGCGAACTCCATCGCCTAAAAAGTTACTTAGATATGTTATCACGATTATTGAATTTTGTCTAGCGTTTATTTCAAAAATAACAAATTTAAAATGCATTCTATATTATATATTAAAAACTATTTTAGGTGATATAAGATGATTTGTGAATTGTCCAATAAAATAAAAAACATTTGTAATTGTGAATATAAGTATTTTTTTAATAAAGGTAATGTTATAGGAGTAGGACTTGGTTATAAAATATCTAATGGAGTTAATACTTTAACAAAATGTATTAAAGTATTTGTGAAAAATAAGATTTCTAAAGATAAATTAAATGAAAATGAAATGATTCCCAAATGTTATAAAGGGATACCTACGGATATAGTAGAATGTGGTTTTGCTACATCATGTGGATTTACAAAAAGGATACGACCTGTATATGGTGGTTATAGCATTGGTCCAGGAAATGCATTATTAAATGGAACAATGGGGTGTGTAGTTAAAGATCATAGATATTATTATATATTAGGCTGTAATCATGTACTTGCAGATGAGAATATAGAAAAAATAGGAGCCGCTATAATTCAACCAAGTAAATTGGATTCAGGAACACCTTCACATGATACAATTGCACATCTTACAAAATTTATACCTATTAAATTTGGCAGTGGGGAAGAAAACTATGTAGATTGTGCAATGGCAAGGATAGATGATAAATCTCTTGTTACACCTGAAATAGTTATAATTGGAAGTATTAAAGGTACAAGTGATGTGAAATTAGGAGAAAGTGTTAGAAAATGTGGAAGAACTACTGAATTTACTATTGGAAGAATATCAGCTATAAATACAACTCTCAATATTAATTTTAAAAAAGGAAAGTGTTTGTTTAAAAATCAAATAGCCACAAGTATAATGTCAAGTAAAGGTGATTCAGGAGCAATTTTAGTAGATAAAAATAATTATGCAGTAGGACTTTTAGTAGGAGATTCTATAACAACCTCTTTTTTTAATCCTATAAAAACTGTATTAAGTGATTTAGATGTTAGTATAGTAACAAAGTTATAATTTATTAGAAATTTAAAATAGCTCCTAAAATATGAAAATACATATTTTAGGAGCTATTGTTTCAAAAGTTATAAATTGGAAAAACTATAACTAATAATATATATTATATAACATATAAAATGGTTAGTTGTAGTATATTGATAACTCTATTAAATTTTTATCAGGATCTCTAACATAAATACTTTTCATAGGTCCTTTTGCACCAACTCTTTCTACAGGACCTTGCTCTATTAATAGACCTTTTCCATTAATATAATTTTTTAAATTATTTATTTTATCCTCAATTGTTGCAGATGGATTATCTGATTCTACTTCAAAACATAAATCTGCACTTCCGGGCACAGGATACTTAGCAGAAGGTTGAAATTCACCAGGTTTTTTGTGAAGATTGATTTTTTTATCTGCATAAAAAAGAGAACATTCATTATTAATTATCTTTAAATCCATATTAAGAATATTTACATAAAAGTCTATAGATCTATTTATATCTTGTACAGTTAAAACTAGATGGTCTAATGTTCTTATTTTCATAAACTTATCCTTTCTATATTTAGAATTTAAAACAAGAATTATTTAATAATAAGTTTCCACAAATAATAAAAAATATTAGTTATCTTTAGGAATAAGCATAGAGTTTTTATTGAATACGAGGTAAATATAGGTTAAAATATATATAAAATTAGGTGAAAATTAGTATAAAAGCAGGTGAAAAAATGCCATATAATAACATAAGGCTTTATTATAAAAACCAAAGTGATTTAGGTTTTGCCCTTAGGGAATACATAGATGCGTATTTTGAAGATAGAATACATGATGCAGAACTTGAAGAAAAAATAACTTCTGTTGTTGAGGCAAATAAGGACAAGTTCTATAAAGGAGATTCAATAGCACAAAAACCAAAACAAATTTTGGGAAAAACAAGACTTAATTTATTAAAGCAGATTTTAAGTAAGAGGGGAGTTAATACGAGTGAAAAAGATAGCCGTACTAAATAATAAAGGTGGAGTTGGTAAAAGTACCGTAGCAGTTCAAATATCTCATGGTCTTGCAAAATTAGGTTATAAAGTAATTTTAGTGGACTTAGATGGACAGAATGATAGTAGTTTATTTTTAGGTATTGATGATGGACAATATAGAAAAACATTTTATGATCTTATAGATAAAAGAGAAAATGTAACTTTAGATGAATGCATAATAAATGCTCGTGAGAATCTAGATTTGATTCCAAACTCTCATATTGAAGAAATTAATGCAGAATTTTATCGTGAACCTAGAATAGATCTTGTTTTAGATGAAAAATTAAAGGATCTTGATACAATGGAATATGATTTTGTAATAGTAGATTGTGGTCCTCAAAGAACAAGAGTTAATGACGCTGTACTTTGTTACGTAGATCATATAATAATGCCTGTTCAAGTAGAGGCGGCATCAGTAAGAGCCTGTGGAAGTATATATGAATATTTGGCAGATTTAAGATTATTACCAGATAAGATATCTTTGGTAGTACCTAATATGTACGATCAAAGAACAAAGGATGCAAAGGAAAATCTAGAATTCTTAAAAGAGTTTTTTAATGATAGAGATGATATAGTAACAGAGCCTATAAATAGAAGAGTAAAGATAACAGAGGCTGGTAAAATGGGTAAAACTGTTTTTGAATACGATGAAAATGCATCAGAACAATTCTTTACTGTGCTAGAAAGGTTGGTGAATAAAATTGGTTAAAAAAAAGGATTCTATAAGTTCAAATTTTGAAAATTTAAAAGCACAAATGTTAAAGAAAAGAGAACTTGCAGAGAATATATCAAACCAAGTAATAAGTGAGCCTATAATAGAAAAAAAGCCAATTAAATATGAAAACAAAGATGTTTACATAAATGATGACAAAGATGTTGATGTAAACAAAAACATATATGATGATGGATCTGTAAGTGATAATGAAAATATAGGTATAAATAAATTTGTAATAAAAAAGGCAGAAAAAAAAGAGATGCCAAAGAGAATTACTTATTATTTAAAACCAAGTACAATACAAAAAATAGATAAATTATCTAAAAAAGCGGGTATGGGTAAATCTGAATTTGTCCAAAAGATTTTGGAAGATGTTTTAGAAAATTTAGAAATACGATAAATTTAATAGAATAGCAGAATATTAAAAATAGCAACCATAAGTACTATTAATGAAAGGTTGCTATTTCAATTTTTAACTGGTAACAATTCCGATACTGAGCAATCTTAAAACATCACTTATATTATTAGAAACAGTCATAGTGCTACTTCCACCTATAATAAGTCCTAAAACATAATTATCATTATCTAGTAGAACTGCGCCAGAATCTCCTGGTTGTGATAAAAAAGTTGTAACTATTTGATTTTTAAACAAAACTTCTTTTATTCCATAATCTGCTGTATAAGTTACATTTATAGCGGTTATAGTTCCGGTAGTTAGTTCTGAGGTCTTACCTACCTTTTTTACATGATGATTTAATTGAGGGGGGCTTGTTCCTTTAGGAGGTCCAACTAAAGCAATTGCAGGAGATGCTATAGATTTATTAGTTAATCTTGCAATTGCAGCATCTACATAATTAGTAGGTTTTCTAAAAGCTGTTACACGATTTAGAGGGACAAACTTTGTGAGATTTGCAACTACATCTGCTGGAGCTTTACCTCCGTCATTACTACTTGGTTGCAATATAGGTGTGTTAATAGGGAAACTATTAAAGTTAGCAAGAACATGATTATTACTTAACATGAATCTACTAAAACCATCTGTTACTAAACATCCTAAAGTACCACCTAAAAAATTTATAGGGCCTATACTATATCCACAAATAACTGGACGAATTCTTTGAGTTAATGAGTGTGGTTGAAAATATCCACAATTTACTATATCTGTCATAAGGCCTTTATATATAGGTGGAACTAAATCTGATGGTGTTAACTCATTTGAAGAAACTTTTTTAGTTACAAATACTTTGATACATTTTTGGCAAGTACAAAATCCATTCTTTACTTTATATCCAAGTCCAACGCCTACTACATTAGTTTTATTAAGAAAAAATTCATACTCATTAGAACAAATATAAGATATTCTTTCTTCTAATGTTTCTTGGCTGCAAGGTTTACAGCAACAACAGCAACAAGTATTAACATTTTTGAAATTCATATATATCACCTAGTTATATAGTATGATTAAGTTTCAAGAAGTTACAATATTTATATATGAAATTTTTTCTGAGAATATAAATAAAATTAGTTTAATTTTACTGTGAAATTAAAAAATAAAAACATTCTAATATTTCTATTAGAATGTTTCATTAATTGTGATTTATTAACGTTATTTAATGTTAAGTATTATATTATTCCTAAGCTTTTATTTACAAATTTATTTGATCTAGTTGAAGAGTCTAATATTTTTTTATAAAGAGAATCATGTTTATAGCCTTGTTTTAAATATTTATCTTCATAATACTCAAAAGATAAATTATAATTGTTTATATCTAAATACTTTGCAAGTTTTCTATCTTTCATTAACTTCCTGGCCTGTGTTCGATATTTATTTCTTAAAGAATGAGCTTGCATAGCTTGATCTTTTAAGGCTAAGGATTTATCAATTTCATTCATGATATTTTTATCATGATGGATATACCATATCCGGACCTCTACATTACTTAACTTACCTATTAAATCTTTGTATTTTATAAAATCATTAGCTGTTAAAACCTACCTTTATCTTATTTATAGAATTATTATAGTATACTATATATATTAAAATTTAGCAAATAGAATTATATCATTTATTTTTAATTTTTAAGCTGTGTAGTATTAAGAGTATAGAAAAAATTGTTACAAGTAACATTCCTACAAAGGATAGAAAATTAAATAGTTTGTAAAATTTTGATCTAAGGAAAAAATTATCATCAAATACTGATTCAATAATTTCAAGACGGATAGGTATAGCTAAAAGTGTAATCATAAATCCACTTAATAAACAGCATAGTAAATCTTTATTGCTTTTCATAGTACACCTCCTTTACTTTAGGGTCGTTCTGTTAAGTTATATGAACATTGATTCCCCTCGGCCTATTGAAATATAATAGATTTCTCACAAACATATTACCTCCCAGAAAGGAGAGAGGAATCAATGAACAAAGCTAATAAAAAAATTACCTGTCCTAGATGTCACAGCCATAACCTATATAAGTTTGGAAAAGACAAAGAAGGAAATCAAAAATATCAATGCAAAGAGTGTAAAAGACAATTTGCACCATCGGCTATGCCGAAAGAGCGTCAGCTCAAGGATTACCCTCGTTGTCCTATCTGTAACAAAGGAACCTTTATTCATCATAATTACTCAAATTATATCAATTATCGTTGTAACGATAAAAAATGTAATCATAGTTTTTTTGTGGCGAAGCCTACGGCTATAGATCCTTCAAGCAATACCACTATCCAAGGTAAACTTAATTTTAAAGGTATGCGCTTTCCAATTCATATTATATTAATGGCTTTAGACCTTTACTTTCTTAATGAAAGTTCTACAAGACGTATATCTCAATATTTGTTTAGAACATTTAATGTAAAAGTATCTCATGTTACTATTGCAAGTTGGACTAAAAAGTTTGCTGCATATTTCAAATTGAAATCTGATAATTTATTAAAAAATGTTGATTTATCTGATTCAGATGAATGGCATGCAGATGAAACTGTTGTATTTATAAATGGCAAGAAACATTATCTATGGCTTGTTATAGACTCAGAAAGTCGATTAATTATCTCTTATCATTTATCTCCATATAGAGATGCAAAACAAGCTTTTAGTTTGTTTCATGATGCTAAAAAATTAGGATCTCCTAGAGCAATAGTTACTGATAGACTTCCATCATACAACGTTCCAATAAAATCAATATTTCAAGATACACTTCACATAAAAGTACAATCTTTTATGGATGATATTTCAAACAATATCATTGAGTCATTTAACAAAACATTTAAGTCTTGGTATAAAGGTTTAAAAGGCTTTAACTCATTTAATAGTGCCAATAAACTAATATCAGTGTTTATATTTCACTATAATTTTGTGCGTAACCACTCATCACTACGTAATTTAACACCATCTGAAGTAGTGGGAATTAGTTACCCAGTTAAAGCTAAAAATAATTGGTTATTAGCTGCCTAACGGCTAGCGCTATCGCTTTTAATTAAGTCTATTTATTTTTAAAATCTATAATGGATAGGCTTTTTTGTCATACCACAAAATATTAATCGTATAATTTTTATTATTTAAAATAAGTCATATAGTAATTTTATGATTTTTAAAGCTATGCTTTCATAATTAATTAACAGAACCTTTAGGGTTTCAAATGTTTTATACATATTATACCATGAATCATAATGTAGCTTAGCTAAGAGGTATAAAAAATAGGTAGATTTATGATTAGATATAATATGAACTTCCTATTAAATTATTGTAATTTATGAGATCAATAAAAAAGGAAACTTCATTATAGAAGTTTCCTTTTAATAAGGATAATGATTAAATTTTAGTTAGTTACAAGTTTAACATCAAGAGCACTTAAAACAGTTTCTATGGGATTAAAAGTTGAACTAGTTGAAGATCCAGACATAAACAGACCTATAGCATGCATATTATTATCAAGTAATATAGACCCGGAATCACCTTCTTTACACATTTTACTTGTTATTATTTGATTAAGAAAAATAGATTTACCTTCTTGTTCATGGAATTCAATTGTTGCATTTAAAGATGTTATAGTACCTTTAGTTAATTCAGTAGTTTCTCCGACTTTTTGAATATTTAGTCCTAATGAAGGTTTAGTTATGCCTTTTATGCCACCAAGAAAAGTTATTTTATTAGAAATTTTAGATTGCTGAGTTACTTTAGCAATAGCACAATCAACATAGTTAATACCTTTGTAAGTAGAAGCTGAATAACTAAAAGGAATAAATTTTGAAAGAGTTGCTATTGTATCTTCGGGGGATTTTCCTCCATGTATAAAGCTTGGTTGAGTTATTGAGTAATTTAAAGGAAGAGTTTCATCTACAGTAAGTGTATGATTACAGGTCAGTATATAATGATATTTTCCGTCGGTTACGATACAACCAAGGGTTCCACCATCGTGAATAAGAGCTGGTCCTATATCATATCCCCAGAAACAGGACGAATTTTTTTGGTTAACTTTTGTAAATGGAATGCCCCAGTATTTACAACATTCGTTAGTATTCCATTGTAGTATGAAGGAATCATATCATTGGATGAGAGATAGCATGAAGGAACTTTATTGGCTACAAATATACTTAAACATTTTTGAAAGGTATTAAATCCATTTTTAATTTTGTATCCAAGACCAACGCCTACTACATTAGATTTATTAAGAAAAAATTTATATTCATTAGAAGAAATATAAGAGATTCTTTGTTGAAGAGTTTTATCATTGCAAGATTTACAACAACATGTGTTAACATTGTTACAATTCATAAATATCACCTGTTTATATAGTATGAGTAAGATTTAGAGTACTGTGTTAATTTGCGTTATTTTTTATAAAATTAGTAATCTAAGTATAAATATATAATGTTAATGAGATTCATATAAGAATATAGGTTTTGATTAATATGAATTTAAACATTATAGGTTTTTTTAGAAGTTTATACATAATGTTTGGTAAAAAGTCTACAAGGTGCATATCATATATTAAAATTATACTGATGATAAAACAATAAATATAAGGAGTAATATAGTTCCTACTATAAATAATTTGAAGATAGTTAATAAGCTCTATAATAAATAGGCTTTATAGGAGGAATAATTATGGCACAAATAAATAAAGATAAATATATTTTGGGACAATCTACTAGTGGAGTTATTTCAACGCCTCAATCAGAAATAAGAATGGATTTAACCCTTCAGCCT
Organism: Clostridium botulinum BKT015925; assembly: GCF_000204565.1. Lineage (NCBI taxonomy): Bacteria > Bacillati > Bacillota > Clostridia > Eubacteriales > Clostridiaceae > Clostridium > Clostridium botulinum. The sequence goes on along the minus strand of NC_015418.1, from coordinate 56,324 downwards.
AATACAAATAATATTATGGGGGCAAATATTAGTGGAAGAGTAACAAATGATGCTAGTGTACCTATTGCAGGTGTATATATAAAGTTAATGACCCAAAACTACAATCCGGTGATGCATACTATAACTAATTCTAGTGGAAAGTATGCCTTTGAAAATATGCCACAAGGCAACTATTATGTATTTGCTATATCACAAGGCATGAATTTAAGTCAGAGTAATTTATTGACTCTAAAAGATTATTTATACTATACAGTTAATTTTACATTAACTCCAAGCACAGCAGCAAGACTTGCTATAATAGCTGGACGTATTCTTGATGCAGCAACCAGTAATCCTATTAATGAAGTTATTGTGTCATTGATAGGGGCTTCAGATACTTTAATATCAGTAGCTTATACGAATCAATATGGTCAATATGTATTTGCTGAGGTTCCAAAAGGAAATTATGATATAACAATAACAGCAAAAGACACATCTTATTTAGCTTTAACAGTTCCAGTTTCTATTACTCAAGATGGGGAGATATATCCAGTTCAAAGTAGGTTACAACTAAGAAATAGTTTGCCATTAAATGCTATTGTTGTTAGAGGATTTGATTATAGAAGAATAATAATGATTGGCTTTAATATTACTAATACAACTTTAACGTTGCAAAGATACTATCCGGGGACTTATTTTCATGGAGCTAGAGATGCGTATTTTAGAATACAAATATTTAGCTCTACTGGGGTTCAAAAGTTGTCTGTTGAAGTTAATGGTAGAGACACCAGTAGTACTACTAAATTAGATCCTATAGTGGGTTTTAAATTTGAGTATGGTGATAAAATTAAACTTTGGGGTACTGATCCTCAAAGTACTTCAAATGGTGCTTTAATAATAATGGGGAATGTAATAAATGGTAATGAAGATTATACAGATGGAATCTCTGTTGCAAATATGAACAATACAGAATTTCAAATTACTCAGCTTGGATTGAAGGCTGTTTATATAACATCAAAATAAAAATAAAGTAAGACCTCCATGTGTTAGGGAGGTCTTTTTAAAAATATAAGATAGAATTATACGTTAAATATATTACTATATCTATAGTTTTTCTATTAAATGATTGTCCATAATGAATTTAATCATTAATCTATTAAAATATTCTGTGCTAGACATATTTAACTTTTTAGATGTAGTTTTTATTGCATTAACATACTTTTGGTCTATATGAAAACTAGTTGCCCTATCATTGGGTTTTCTCTTTTTTTCTATATCTATATTAAAGGTTTTTTTATTTTCATCATATAAATTTTTAAGAATTACCTCTACAATTACATTGGCTTTTTCTTTCTTTTTAGTACATATCTTATCTAAGAGTTTATCAAGGTCTTCAAATATTTTTATACTAAGAGTACTTTTCTTTATTTTAGTTCCTCCAAGTTCACTTAAAACATCTATAGCATTTATATTTTTTATTTCTTCAAATTTTCCTGCATTAATTAGATTTTCAATTTCTTTATTTGTAGTTTTATTGTTGTAAATGTTGTATTTGTTACCCATTAAATTAATCCCCTTTCTAAGAGTTCGTTAACTACACTGCAAAATTCAATGCTATATTTACTATTACAATCAAAGGTGTTTATAGTGGAATTGTTTATTTCGGCTTCTTTAAATTTAATGGATTCGCTTATAGTATTTTTAAGGAGTATATCTTTTGTAAGTTCATTATTTTTAAGAAAATCTACATAGTCTTTATACATAACAGTTTGTTTGTTGGCTCTATTAATAAGTAGTGCTTTAATGTTTTTATCAAGACCTAATTTATCTGCAATACTTCCCCAAAGAAAATCAAAGAGTTCTATACCTTTATAGCTACCGATTCCAGTTTCGGATATTAAGATAATACTATCGGCTATTGAAAATACATTTTGATTTATAACACTCATACTTGGATTTGTATCAAAGATTATATAATCATATTTATCAAAAAAGTCTTTATGTTTTTTAAAATAACGTTTAAGGCAAAATTCTCTAGCAGTTTCAGGAACTAGCTTCATTTCTGTTGCTGTTAAAAATATTGTGCTGCCTATTATATGTAAGTTATCAAAACCAGTTTCACAAATAATTTCTTTGGGATTTATATTAATATTTTCAAATATATCTTTTATTGATTTATAGTTTTCTTGAATTTCATCTAGTTGAAATAAGCTTGTTGTGTTTCCTTGGGGATCTGTATCTATTATTAGCACTTTTTTATTGTGCTCTAAGGCAAGTATACTAGCTATTGTAGCAGCTGTGGTACTTTTACCAACTCCACCTTTAAGAGTACCAATAGAAATCTTATTCATAAACTGAATCCTCCCTTATTTCTTACGTATACATAGATTATATAATACTATATTAAAATTAACAATATATTGAAATTAATGAATTAAATTAATAATTATTTTAGATATTGTAATAAATTATTTAAATAATAAATAATTTATTATTTATACATTTAAATAATATAAATTTAAATATATTAATCTATAAGATTTGAAACAGGTATTATTTAAAAACTGAATTTTAGAAGCTTAAATATTTTCTTAGTAAGTATAGGGTTCTATTTAAATAAATATATATAGTGTAGTGACGTGAAAGGAGTAAAAAATGAAAATTCTTGTTGTTGATGATGAAATTAGTATTTTAAAGCTTTTAAAAATGACACTACAACTTGAAGGACATGAGATTTTATTGGCAAAGGATGCAATTGAAGCATTAAATATAATTGCTAAAAATTATCCAGATATAATAATCTTAGATGCAATGCTTCCAGATATTGATGGTTTTAACCTTATTGGTAAGATAAAGAGGATTAAAGACATTCCTATAATAATTTTAACTGCAAAATCTGATATGAATGATAAGCTTTTAGGTCTTCAACTAGGAGCAGATGATTATATAACAAAACCCTTTAATAGTAGAGAGCTTATTTTAAGAATAAATGTAATTAAAAAGCGTATTTTAAAAAGTAAAACAAATGAAGATAAAAAAGTCATTAAAGTAGGGGAATTAACCCTTATTCCAAATGAGAAAAAGGTTTTAGTTAAAGATGAAAGTGTTACGTTAACTTATAAAGAGTTTAAAGTTTTAAACTATTTATGTGAAAATCCAGGAAGAGTTTTTACACGAGATGAGCTTTTAACTAAAGTTTGGTGGTATGATTTTGAGGGTACTACAAGAGCTGTTAATATACTAATTCAAAGGATTAGAAAAAAGTTAGGACCGTGCCAAAATTACATTAAAACTATATATGGACTAGGGTATAAGTTAGATGTTAATGAAGAAGATTAAATTAAATATAAAAGGAAAAATCATTATAACAAATACCCTAATACTTATTCCTATAATTGTTTTCATATGTGTAATAACCTTTAGAATATTAACAGATAATTTATTAAACAGTTCTATAAATTCATTAATTGCAGAAAGTAAATCTACTCAAATGTACATACAAAATATAATTGATGAAAATAACAATTCTAATATTAACTCAATAATTGATGATTATGCCCCATATATTTGTAATGAACTTAAAACAAGATTTAATTTTAGAGTTCAGTTTTTTGATAGTTCACAAAAACTACTATATGATACAACTGATAATAAAGATATTTCAAGATATTATAAGGATATTGAACTTGCAAGTCGGGGAAATAAAGCTTATATAGTTAAAAAAATAGATTCAATGCCGTATATATTTATGTCATCGCCTATATTCTATAAAAATAATGTTTGCGGAGTTTTAAGATTTGTTTTTTAAGATTCATCAACTTATTCAATTGTAAGAAGGGTGTTTTGGAGTATAGTTGTCATAGCTATATTATTACTATTACTTGCAAGCATATTATTTCATACATTTGCTAAAAGAATTACAAATCCTTTAATTAAGCTTACTTCTTATTCGGAAAAAATTGCTAAAGGTAATTATGATGAAAAGCTAGAGTTATCAAGTGGTGATGAAGTTGAACTTCTTGCTAATGCATTTAACGAAATGAGCAGTAATATAAAGCTATATATAAATGAACTTAAAAAATCTTATAAAAATCAAAAGGATTTTTTTGATAATGTATCACATGAATTTAAAACTCCTTTAACTTCAATAATTGGATTTTCAGATATTATTCCAAAGCTAGATGAAAAGGAACAAATATATGAAAGTGCTTATTATATAAAAAAGGAAGGGGAAAGATTACTGGGATTAGTAAATGAGATATTAGCTATTGCAAAAAGTGAAAAAAAGTCTTTTGAAATCAGTAAAGAATTTATTAATGTAGATAAGATAATAAAGGAATGTATTTCTATATTAAAACCTAGATTAAACAATTATCATATAATCGTTGAAAACAATGTGACTACCTATTTTGTTTATGTAGATTACAATAAAACAAAACAAGTGTTTTTAAATATTTTAGATAATGCAATAAAATATAGTGGCTGTGAGCTTATAACTATAAATTCTTATAAATATGAAGATGGAATTCAAATAAAAATCAAAGATGATGGTATAGGTTTTGATACAAACAATCCTGTTAGCAAGAATAGCACAGGTTTTGGGTTAAAAATATGTAAAGACATAATGAATAATCAACATGGAGATTTTTATTTTAAAAGTAACTTGAATTTTGGAACCACGTGTATTGTAACCTTTTATAAGCATTTAGAAGGTAAATTATGAGAAGGGATATATAATGAAAAAGTATATTAAATACTTAGTAGCAACAATAATAGTGATATTAATATGGGCTATATTAATAGTATTAAATACTTTTAATACAACCTATGATAAATTAACTGTTGTAGAAAATAAGGCCACTGCACTAAATTTTCTAAACATTTCTATTCCTAAAAAGATTGCAATATATACAAACTTTTATAGTAAAACAGTAATTACAAATAAACTTGATATAGATGAGATATTAGATTCAATAAATGTTATAAGAACTTCATCATTAAATAAAAATAAGATTGTTGAAAGCGATAATTCTTCATACACTGTAAATGGCAAGATATTTTATAATAATAACAAAATAGACAATTTTTCTTTGAATAATAAGTTGATTTTTAATAATAAAACCTACAATGGAAGTTCTTATTTAATAAATACCCTTCATAGAAAACTTTTTAATTATTTTAATACTTATGAGCATCTAATTGACATTTTAAGAACAAAGAGTTCAAGTGTAGAACATATAGAAAAGGAGTTATCATTTTTTTTAGATGATAAAGGAAAAGAGAACTTAGCTAAGAAATTAACTAAGTTAGAGCCAATGGACGATAAATCTAAGCTAAATGAAACCAGTATAAAGGATAAAAAACTTTATACTATGAAAATAAAGATTAATAAAGACTTAAAATATAAAACTAATAATCTGATTTTTATGGATGTTTATAAAAATTATGTAATTATTGAATTTTTAGCAGAAGATAATGGCAAAAAATCGATTTGGAGGAAACCATAAATGAAATTTAAGGTGAGAGCTTCAATAATTATTTTTACAATAATTGTTTTTGTGGTTTTAGGAATTGCATGTTTTAAATCAAATATTGATATATCATTACCTAATTTAAAATCAGCGCATTTAGTTGTTTACTCTTGTTTAAGAAGTGAGGAAACTCAATCAATATTAGAACTATTTAAAGAAAAAACTAACTGTTCATATGAATATATACAACTTCCAACACAGGAGGCGGTTTTAAGGATTGAAGATGAAATGTTTAATCCAAAGGCTGATATATTTTTAAGTGGTACTTGTGATAGCTTGAATAGTCTTAGTAAAATTAAAGCAATAAAAAGTTATAAATCTCAAAATCAGAGGAATATACCTATGGATTTTAGATTAAGTAATGGCAAATGGTCAGCTTTTGAAATACATCCATTTTCAATAGTTATAAATAAAGAAATTTGGAATAAAGAATTTAAGACTAAAAACATAAGCCTTCCCAAAAACTTTAAAGATCTAACTAATATAAATTTTAAAGGAAAAATAGCTTTGCCAAATCCCTTAACATCTGGTACTGGGCATAGTTTTATATGCTATTTATATAATTCACTTGGAGATAAAGAATTTAAAAGAGTAGTTACTAAAATTAAAGGAAACACAGGACTTCTTTCAACTAGAGGATATAATGTAGTCCAAAATGTTGCATCAGGAGAGTACCCAATAGGCGTTTCTTATTTAAATAATATAAAGTTGATGGAAAAATCCACTTCAGATTTAATTGTAATTACCCCTAATAATACAGGAATTGATATTCATGGAGTTGGAATAATTAATAAAGTTAAAAATACAAAGGCATCAAAAGCTTTTGTAGATTTTATACTATCAGATGAAACTCAAAAAAAGCTACAGGATTTTTCAACATCAATACCTGTTAAAAACTATATTCCATATAATGATAAATATATTATACCTAATTTAGAGGAAACAACCTCCTTAATAGAGCTTTGGAAAAATTTATAAGAATATTTTGAAAATTTCTGAAATGTTGCATTTATGTAGCTTTTCAGAAATTTTTATGTTTCTTTGTTTTTTTAAAATATAAGTAAAGAAATAATAAACTTATATTGGTTCTGTTAATTAATTATGAAAGCATAGCTTTAAAAATCATAAAATTACTATATGACTTATTTTAAATAATAAAAATTATACGATTAATATTTTGTGGTATGACAAAAAAGCCTATCCATTATAGATTTTAAAAATAAATAGACTTAATTAAAAGCGATAGCGCTAGCCGTTAGGCAGCTAATAACCAATTATTTTTAGCTTTAACTGAATAATTGATTCCTGATACTTCAGCTGGTGTTAAACTACGTAGTGAGGAATGATTACGAATAAAATTATAGTGAAATATAAATACCGATATTAACTTATTGGCGCTATCAAAAGAGTTAAAGCCTTTTAAACCTTTATACCAAGACTTAAATGTTTTATTAAAAGATTCAATAATATTGTTTGAAATATCATCTTTAAAAGATTGTACTTTTATGTGTAATGTATCTTGGAATACTGATTTTATTGGAATATTGTAAGATGGTAATCTATCAGTAACTATGGCTCTAGGAGATCCTAATTTCTTAGCATCGTTAAAAAGGCTAAAAGCTTGTTTAGCATCTCTATATGGGGATAGATGATAAGAGATAATTAATCGACTTTCTGAGTCTATAACAAGCCATAGATAATGTTTCTTGCCATTTATAAATACAACAGTTTCATCTGCGTGCCATTCATCAGAATCTGATAAGTCAATATTATAAAATAAATTATCAGATTTCAATTTGAAATATGCAGACAAAACTTTTTTAGTCCAACTTGCAATAGTAACATGAGATACTTTTACATTAAATGTTCTAAACAAATATTGAGATATACGTCTTGTAGAACTTTCATTAAGAAAGTAAAGGTCTAAAGCCATTAATATAATATGAATTGGAAAGCGCATACCTTTAAAATTAAGTTTACCTTGGATAGTGGTATTGCTTGAAGGATCTATAGCCGTAGGCTTCGCCACAAAAAAACTATGATTACATTTTTTATCGTTACAACGATAATTGATATAATTTGAGTAATTATGATGAATAAAGGTTCCTTTGTTACAGATAGGACAACGAGGGTAATCCTTGAGCTGACGCTCTTTCGGCATAGCCGATGGTGCAAATTGTCTTTTACACTCTTTGCATTGATATTTTTGATTTCCTTCTTTGTCTTTTCCAAACTTATATAGGTTATGGCTGTGACATCTAGGACAGGTAATTTTTTTATTAGCTTTGTTCATTGATTCCTCTCTCCTTTCTGGGAGGTAATATGTTTGTGAGAAATCTATTATATTTCAATAGGCCGAGGGGAATCAATGTTCATATAACTTAACAGAACGCTTATATTTTTAAGGAGGTTTACTATTATGATTAGTTTTTTAAAACCTGCCCCAAAAGTTAAACGGTTACCAGAGGATAAAATAAAGGCGTCGTATAAAAAATATCGTATTCGTATGTTTATTATGATTATAATCGGATATATGTCTTACTATCTAGTAAGAAAAAACTTTGCTATTGCATCACCATTACTTGTACAAAATTTACATTTTTCAAAGACAGAAATAGGGCTTATAAGTAGTGCCTTTGCAATTTCTTATGGTCTTAGTAAATTTATACTTGGTACTCTTGCTGATAAATCTCATATAAGAAACTATTTATGTACAGGCCTCTTAGCATCCGCAATAATTAATATTTGTTTGGGATTTACAAAAAGTCTTTGGATTTTCGTTGTATTAATGATTTTAAATGGTATATTTCAAGCTATGGGAGCTCCAGTATGTCATATAGTTATAGGAAAATGGTTTAGAAAAAATGAACGTGGTCTTAAGATGGGGATTTGGAATACCTCCCATAATATAGGGGGGACTTGTTGGACCATTAGGAACTCTAGCTTTAATCTTGTTTGGAGCAAAGTATATTCTTATTACCAGCTGCTATATGTATATTAATAGTTATTTTTATGTTTACAATTGGAGCAGATACTCCTGAATCTGTAGGATTACCTTCAATTCAAGAATACTATAATGAAGAGGTTACAGAAGAGGAAAAAAATATAGATAAAAATTCTATTAGTGTCAGAGATATAATGTTTAAATATGTATTAAGAAATAAATATGTTTGGATTTTAGCTATTACCAATATTTTTGTATATATTGTAAGACAAGGTATAGTTGATTGGATTCCTATATATTTATCACAAGCAAAACACTTTTCAATTGCAGATGCAAATTGGGCTATGATGATATTTGAGTATTCTGCAATACCAGCTACTATATTAATTGGCTGGTTGTCGGATGTATTGTTTAAAGGTAATAGAGCTTCTCTTGGAATTGTGTGTATGATTGGTGTTGTAGCATCACTATTTATATATTGGAAAACAGATAGTTATTTAGTATCAATGCTTTCAGTTGCTTTTATTGGTTGCTTTATATATGGACCTGCAGTTTTGATTAATATGAGCTTAATTGATCTTGTACCTAAGTTTGCTATAGGCTCAGCTGATGGATTTGCTGGACTAACTGCGTATGTTATTGGTGAACTTAATGCTGATTTAGGACTTGGTTTTATAGCTGATAAATTTGGTTGGAATGGTTCTTTTATGTTTATAATAGGAGGAGCTATATGTGGATTAATAGGGCTTATAATTCTTCAATTAGCCGTTAAAGGAAGCAGAAAGAAAAACAGTGTTTCTTAGATATTTATAAATTCATAATTGAAAGATAACCTAAAAGACTAATTCTTAAACTTAAGAATTAGCCTTTTAGGTTATCTAAAACATTATTCAAGTATATTTATTTAACATTGTATTTTGAAAACTATAGGACATGTTTTATAATTATGACTTTCTATTATTGTTCTTTGTCAAAATTTAATAAAAAATCATATATTATATTACGCGTGTTTAAAATATATGTAAAAATTTCGGTTTTATATATAAAATATAGGGATATGGTTGAGATATGGATGTAAAATCAGATAAATATATTCTTGGTCAATCTACAAGTAAGACAATTGCAAATCAAAGTGAAATAAGATTAGATTTATCTCTTGAAACTAATACTACACAATTACTTTTAGGACCTCAGTATGATTCTTTTACAATAGCCTCTCAAGGATATATACCTCCAATTGAAATTAATGCAACCAAAGGAATTTTAGGGGGAAGTGCAAGCATTGCTCCCAATGGTCAATTTGTTCAAGGACTTGGTGTTTCATTTGCAGCTGATGTAAATATTATTATATATACAATGGCAGCTGGACAGTATAATTTAAACATTAAGTACCTTTCAGGAGATAGAAATTCAACATTATTAATAAACGTCGCTGGGGCTGGAACGGGTGTGACTTATAATTTTCCCAAAACAACTAATTGGGATGTATCAAGTGCTAGTATAAGCACTGTTTCACTTAATTTACCTAAAGGCAGAGTTCTTATTAAATTTTTTAATAATTATGGTAATGCAAGTCCATGGATTGGAGATTTAACATTTGCACTTCAACAAACACCAACTGTAGAGAATATTAATGCTAATACGGGTACAATGAGTGGTGGTGCACATGTGGTTAATAATGGATATGTTGGAGCTATAGGTGATACAGGTGGATATGTAACGGTTCCGATAAATATTACTAAAGCAGGAATATATACTTTAGGAATAAGATATATTTCAGGGGATAGAGATAGGATAATGAAAGTAGATGTTAATGGTGTATGGACTGGTACAACTTATACTTTTTTAAAAACAACTACCTGGAATGAATCAAATAGTAGAGTATTTGATGTAACTGTAACTTTAAACCAAGGAACGAATAAGATTAAGTTTTATAATTCATCCAATTCTCCAGCTCCTTGGATAGGACCTTTAACATTTACACAACAATTTTTTTATACAACTATTGAAGCTGAAAATACAACCTTAACTGGTACCGCTAAAGTCAATAATGGACTTGTTTCAGGAATTGGTTATGGTTTAGGTAGTATAACTTTTGGTATTAGCAATTTACCTGGTATAGGACAGTATAGTTTTATAATAAAATATGTTTCAAGTACTTCGGGAAAAACAGCAAGATTATGGGTAAATAATATACAAATTGGAGGGAATCATACTTTTGAAGTAACTGATGATTGGGATCAATTTAAGTATAAAACAATAACCATTCCATTAAATTTAAATAATAATATTATAAAAATAAGCTAGCTAATAAATAATAAGAGTCTAATTTAATATAAAGATTAGACTCTTATGTTATTTAATTGAATTTAAAATAAATTCCGAGTAAAATGTAAATGAGAGTTATTTTCATTAATTGGAAATTGAGGGGGTTTTTATGTATTCTATATTATTAGCTGAAGATAATGTATTACAAAGACAAAACTTAAAAACAATGCTTGAATGTTTACATATACCTATTAATATATATGAGACATCAAATGCTATGGAGGCTTACACTTTAGCAAAGAGGGTTCATATAGATAGCTTTTTAATAGATATTGAACTTGATAAATCATCAGGACTTGATTTAGGAACTAAACTTAGGAGTATTGAAGAGTATGAATTTACGTGGATTATATTTTTAACTACTCATAGTGAATTTTTAACAGAAGCTTTTACTAAGGTACATTGTTATGATTTTATATTAAAACCTTACAATAAAGATAAAGTACTTAATATGATTAAAAGAATTATTAATCATGATACTAAAGATGATGATTTTATGGTAGAAAAAAAGACAATTACTTTTGAGATGAAAAACGGAATATATATTAAGATTTATGTTCACGAGATTATTTTCATTGAAATAAGTATGAGAAAGTGTGTTATTCATACTTTTAATGGAAAATTTGAATTAAAAGGAATGCCTTTAAAAAAGGTATTAGAAATAATTGATGATAATACTATTGTTCAAAGTCATAAATCTTTTGCTATAAACTTAAATTATATAGAGAAAGTTATAAAGATAGATAGTAGGCTTTTTGAAGTGATTTTTGAAAACTATGATTATAGGGCTTTAGTGGGTAATAAATTTAAAGAAAGTATATTAGAGAAATTTCAATGTAGTAATTTATAAATTCGCAGTAGTAGGGGTTGATATGATGTGGAAATACTAAAGGACTTTATTCTTAGTTTTATTGAACTTATAACTATTACATACCTATGGGACAAGCTAGCCTTAAAAAGGGAAATTAGTATTTGGAAAAATATAATTATAATAAGTATTGGATCATTAGCAATGAGTATAGGTGTTTATGTTAAAATCAGTTTTATAGGTATGTATATATCTTTAATATTAATATATAGCTATATATATAAACGTAATATATTTACCACTAGTTTAGAATTTTTTATGATTTCAATTGGCGTGGGTATAGTAAAAATATTACAAATAAAGATACTTAAAATAATAGGAATTCAAAATATACATAATTTTAAAATATATATTATTATAAATTTTATTACATTATTTTGTATAGTAGTATTTTATAAATTAGTACTTAGTAAAAGAAATATATACATAAAAAACCTTAGAGGTAAAGCAATATACTGTTTTACAATAACCTATGGATTATATGTAATGATATTAAAATTCATTTGGAAGTATGATAAAAACATGATTTTAGGATGTAAAGTTAGATTTTTAATAATTATTATATTATTGCTTATTGTACATATATATCTATACATATATGTAGCAAGGATTGTTCAGGTAAAAAAAGAACTTGAAATAAAAAATAGATATATACCAGTTATAGACAATATGATAGAAGAAATTAGACGAAGACAGCATGATTTTAAAAATAATATAAATACTGTAAATGGTATTATAGAAATAGCAGATGATAGTGAATTAAGAGAAAAATTAAAGGGATATATGTCATCGTTAAATTCAGCAAATATAAATCTTGGGGATATTATGTATATAAATAATACTATAATTAAAGCAATAATTTACAGTAAAGTATGTGAAGCTCAAAAGAATAATATAGAATTTATATATAATGTTAAGAATAATTCATTAGAGGATATTTTAAAGGAATATGAGATTTCAGATATATTAAATAATATATTGAATAATGCTTTTGAAGCTTTAGAAAACAAGGAGAATGACAAAATAGTTGTTTTAAATATATTAATTAAGAATGGTAAAAACATTATAGAGGTTAAAAATAATGGAGACAAGATAAATTCTACAGATATTAAGAATATGTTTAAAAGAGGTTTTTCAACAAAACCAGGACAAAATAGGGGATATGGTTTATATAATGTAAAAAAGATAGTGGATTGTAACGGAGGAACTATCCAACTATCTTTTGAAGATGATTTTTTAAATTTTTATATAGTATTTTGATTTAATAATCTATAAATTATTTGTATCATGTTTTTATATGTATGTAAATAAAAGTTGTTTAAAACGTCAAAATATCTACATGAAATGTAAGAAGATATCATTTTATGTGAAGATTTTAATATTGTTATTAAAAATATACATTATATGAAAAATTAACGAGTGTAGATAACGTTAAATTAACAGATGCAGGATTAAGTCTGGAAGAATAATTAAAGAGACATCAAGAAATGTAATAGCAGTAAATGTTAGTATAGTATTTTAAAAACCACATTATGAATAATAGTGTGGTTTTTAAAGTATATTAATTTATTTTATATTTTGTTGTCGAAATTATGAAAATATGCATATAATATATTACAATTAATATATATTTTTACAAAATACAAAGATTAAACAAGGATATGAGAAATTTATGAATATACAAGCATATAAAGTTATTCTTGGACAATCTATAGATAAAACTATTCGAAATCCAGAAGATGAAATTACATTATCACTGAGTCTTCAGCCTGATGCAACTAGAATAATTTATGGACCTAAATATGATTCTTTTACAATAACGTCTACAGGAGGTTTACCTGCATTTAATCAAATTATTGAAGCTGAAAATGCTACTTTATTAGGTAGTGCCCAAGTGGTTAGTGGCGGACTTGTAAGTGGTGTTGCATATGGATTAGGAAAAATAAGTTTTAGTATTAATGCACCTGCAACAGGGGTATATACTCTTTCAATGAAGTATGTATCGCCTGAGAGTGGAAGAACAGTAAGAATATTTATAAATCAAGGATATTATGGAATATATACCTTTGAGGTTACGACTACTATAAATCCAGTTAAGAATAAAGATGTAGAAATTACATTACAAAATGGTACTAATATTATTGAGATAAGTTAAAGTTGTTTATAAAATATATTTTAAGGTAACAAAGGATTTAACGTAAAAATATAATGAATTAAAGAGAGATTTTAAATTTAATATTTAGGTGATTATATATGATTACAAGTAAAAATCAATGTATACAAATGAGTTGCGATTCCCCCATGAATCAATGTATGAAAAAATGTATGTCAAAGTGTATGAATGAATGTCTGGAGAAAAATCCAGGTAATACTTCTGGATCTATAAAGATAACTAATCATGCTGCATATGTTGCATCATTTTCTGTAGGTTATACCTATCATGGAAATTTTCAAGCTTATGATAGTCCTAATCTTAAACCCACTCAATCATATACTATACACATACCAAAAGGAGCTACACAAATATTATTTTTAGCTCAGTACTATATTAGTACTTCTAGTAAGAAAACAATTCTTCGCAGGGAATTTACAGAACCTCCTAAAAAGTGTTTTAAATTTACCGGAGTTTTATTTCATGCAAATTGTGTTGAAGTACCATGTTAGTAAACTATTAGGTTACGATTTATGTACAATAAATGAAAAACCTTCTTATGATATTTCTATCATAAGAAGGTTTTTATTTAATTACAACTTTAACTTTAAAAAGTTTTAAAATATTTTTTATAGTACAAAATATACTACAAGAGTTGCCACCACCGATATTCATTCCTAATACATACTTACTATTATTCATTAATATAGCTCCAGAATCACCGTTTTCAGACATCTTAGAGGTAAGTATTTGATCTTCAAATACATACGTTTTTGATCCATCATGAATAGTAACAGTTGAGTCTAATGCCTGAGTTTCACCAAAGGTTAAACCACTAGTTCTACCTACCTTCAATACATCTTCATGAAGTTCTGGTAATTGTGCTCCAATTGGTATACCTACATGATAAATTATAGAACTTACATCAGGTATTTTAGCTATATGAATTAAACATGCATCCACAAGATTTTTAGGTTTATAAAATGTACTTTGTTCTTCTAAATCAATGCATTTAACAACATGTCCAATAAAATCAGCTGGATATTTACCTCCATCCTCAATACTAGGCTGTGTTATATCAATTGCACTTCTAAATTTACCATTAACTATACCATGATTAGTTGTCAATATAAATTCGTGTTTTCCATCAGTTACTAAACAACCTAGTGTTGTAGTATTCTTAAGTTTTTCATTTTGACATGGAGTAACATTTACAGGACCAATACTATATCCACATAAAGTTGGACGAACTTTTTCTTTTAATACTTGAAATTTTAAAGGACCAGTTTCAGAAACATCTGTTGGTATTCCTTTATATATATTAGGTATTAAACAAGCAACGGGTATTTCATTTGCAGAAACTTTTTTAGATACCAATACTTTAATACATTCTTCATTAGTGCATATGCCATTTTTTATTTTATAACCACGACCTATGCCTACTACATTTACTTTTCTTGAAAAAAATTCATAATCATTTTTGCAAATAAAAGATATCATTTGAGAATAACTTAAGTGCATAATTAACACCAACCTATAATTTTATATAATTTATATTATGCAGAGTAAATTTAAATGATAAAATATGTTATTAGATTTTCATAAAAACTGGATAAAGCTTAGAAGTAGTATAGGTAAAATATTTAAGGATTATGGAGATGAAAAAAATGAGTAATTTTGAGAAAATTACAAAAGAAAACAATAAATTAAGTGAGAATTTAAATAAAGGAAATGAAGAAATATTTATTTTGCAATAGGGTTAATAGGACTGTTTTGGTTTTATAAAATAATAACAAAATTCATTAAAAGTAAAAGACCATTTCTTGTATTTAAGAAATAGTCTTTAATTTTATCCAATTTCTGAACAACTAGATTTAATAATTGTTCCTCGTAATTCAAAATATTTTCTAAAGGAAGTTGGATAATTTTTACGACATATAACCCTAGTTTCACTAGAAGTAAGATAAAGACGTGCAAGAAAGCTTATAGAAGTTGCATCTGCTGGAATTGCTATTCTATATGATTGATTATATAAAAGTTTTGGACTATCAAAAGCAAAATATTTATTTTTAAAATAATAGCCAATGGCAAATGTGGCAACATATCCACCTTTATTAATTACATCAGCAAATCCAGTAGGTTTTCTTGTGTATGAATTAATACAATTAAGATAATCCGTATTTATATACATGTAAATCCCCTAAGTAAAGTCAAGAATTCTCTTGCTAGTTTAATATATTCTATTGATAAGTGTATAGTTACTAATGTTTAAGAATTATATTAAAAAGGCTGATAGTAAAAAAATTTTGCTATCAGCCTTTTATACTTTATTTATAAGGACAACAACAGCAACAGCAGCAGCAGCAATTATTGCATGTATTTCCGGAAGAACCTAAAGATGAACATGGAACTTCTGAACAGGTAGATGAAGAGGTTGTACCTGTTACACTATAACATGCATTTCTAGCAAAAAATAATGGTATTGTATAAAGTAGGGTTGCATCGCTAGGATTAGAATTATCATAAATAGTAAGAGTAATTAAACTGGATTTTGGTGGAATTTGAGTGGATCCTACAGAATTAGGATCTATATTAGGACTGGTAAAATCTACATCTTCACCGCCTACAGAATAGTGCAATTTAAAAAGTATAGGAAAAGAAGAGTTATTTAAAACTTTTATTTGTGAACCTTCAGAATTTACATAGTTATTCATATATGGCATTTGTTTATAACATACATTAACATTTGTAAACATATATATCACCTAAGAAAATTAGTCAAGATTTCTCCTGCTATTTCATAATATGTAGTTAGTAGTAATACGGTTAGTGATTAATTTAGAAGATATGCTAAAAATATCTTAAATTTTAAAATAAAATGTAGAATATTAAATATAAATTTACACATTACATTTAATTATACTTCAAAGCAATTGATATAAAATTCATTATATGATACCATAAATTGGTAAAATAATGATTCAGATATCTATTTCAAACTAAATTAGAAAAGAGGTATTGAAGTTATTATGAAAGATAATAGTTATTTTGTTGAAATATTTAATAAATCAAAAGAAACAATCTGTGAAAAATTCATAAAAGAAATAGAAGAAAATTTAGAGAAGGCTATAAAGGAAGAGGGTAAAAATTATACTTTTATAGATGTAACATTAATGGATGATGTGGTATTAGATAAATTAATACATACATTAATAAAATCCAATTTAACTGCATTTACTAAAATAAACAAATTTGAAGAACCTATAAAAAAGGAGGATACAGGTGAATTTATTTATAAGAAAACTTTATATGTTCAATTAAATATGAATCCATAATATTTATTAATTCAAGAGCATAGACACCATGCTCTTTTTATATATAAGTTAAATGAGAACACTAATATTTGTCAAATCATATTATTTATTAGGTATATATGTTATGTGGCTCTGCAGGTTACTCTAGGTTTTCTCCTATAGATTGTATTCTAAAAACATTAGGAGTTCATTTCATAGCATCATAAATTTATATTTCATATTTAGTTAATATATAAATCTTATAACTAGGAGATAAATAATGAATAATAATTGTAGCATAGAAAATCAAATTAAATATGTATGTAATTGTGAGTATGAGTACTTTTTAAATAAAGCAAACGTAGTAGGCGTAGGACTTGGATATAAACTTAAAAATGGTTTTTATACTAATCAGTTATGTATTAAAGTATTAGTTAGTAAGAAAATCTCAGATAATGAATTAAATCCCCAAGATTCTATTCCGTCTATTTATAAAGGAATTTCAACAGATGTAATATCAACAGGAACATTTAAAACTAATTCATTAACATCTAAAATTCGCCCAGTTGTTGGAGGATATGTTATAGGAAATAACTTTGATAAAGAATTTAGTGGAACAATTGGATGTTTAGTTACTGATGGACATAATTATTATGTTCTAAGTTGCAATCATGTTCTTGCCAACAATAATTCTGCGCCACTAGAAACTAAAATACTTCAGCCAAGCTTTGACTTTAAAGGAGATTTAAGAGACACAATAGCCATTCTTTCAAAATTTGTTCCAATAAAATTTATAAAAGGCACTAAAGTACCTGTTAATTATGCTGATTGTGCAATTGCTAAAGTAACAGATAAATTTTTGATATCATCTAAAATTGCTTTAGTTGGAGAAATGGAAGGAATGTCTTTTCCTAGATTAAATCAAGAAGTGAAAAAAGTAGGATGTACAACGGGGTTAACTACTGGAACAGTGAATACTGTAAATGCTACCGTTCAAATAGAATGTTCTGGTGTAGAAAAAGAAGCGATATTTAAAGAACAAATAATTACTACTAAAATGAGTACTGAAGGAGATTCTGGGCTATATTACTGCATAAAAGCAATAAGGCTCTAGGTCTTGTTATGAGTAGCACAGATACGCATTCTACTTCTAATGCAATAGCTTATGTATTGAGAGAATTGAAGGTTCATCTTGTTACTAATAGCTCGGTTTCAAATTGATAATTATAAGCTAAGAAAGATCATTAAGTTTATGGTAACATACATAAATTTAATATTATATATTATATTAGATATAGTAACAAATTTATACATTTAGCATATAACTTTTGAATATTAAACTTTAACACTTGTAGTGTAAAGTAATTGAGGTGGATTTATGAATAACTGCGATTCTTTGCAACGAAATATAAATACAAAACTTCTTTCTGTATTAAATTATGGGGCTTTTATAGGTAGTATTATTGGACATTATTATATTGGTTCAACGTATAAGGAGTTTCAAGACGATAATCTTTTAGTACTTCAAGAATTTAGATTAGAGTTACCTATAAATGCAACAAATATTCATTTAAGAGTAGATGTAACAGATATATTTAGGGGAGAATATACTTTATTTACAAAAGACTATCCTACAGCTGATGATTATTGCTATTTAATTTGGGGATTAAGTTTCGCAGCTGGATATAGAGAAATTCCATGTACTTCACCAGGAATGCTTAAAGAACTTCTTCCTGAAGGTGTAATTATTCCTTTCAATGAAAATTTAAATAATTGTTATTGTCAATGCAATCCATGTAGTAATAATAATTTATGTAAAAATCCTAATGTTAGGTCTAATACAAATAAATTTAATTTTTATAGATAAGAAAGAGTAAAGATAGCACACCTATAAGGTGTGCTATCTTTACTCAGATTGTTCAAAAAGCCTCCATGTAATTGGAGGCTTTTACTTTCGTCAAATATCTTTTATGCGATAGCATTTAAAAAGTTGCTAGTTTTGTGTAATGATTTGGTATAAATTTCAATTTAAGCATACGAAAAATAGTGCGATAGCACCATGGCTATCTTTTTCATATTCTGAACTGCGGCTGTAAGTAAGCATTGCTCGGAAACATTTTTAATTCCTCGCATGCGACAATAGCGCAGCCCATGTAATTCTTTTGAATCAGCAAAGCTACGCTCAATTTTTTCTTTACGTTTTTTATAAATACTTTTACCTTTTTCAGTTTTAGTAAATGCAAAAATTTGATCCTTATAATCTTCCCAAACATGACGACGTATAGTTCTGTTAATTGATTTATCAGATGTTAAGCAATTATTTTTATATTTGCATGAAGCACATTCATCCGCATTACTAACATATTCTTTATATCCGCTTCTTGTAGTGGTTTTGTATTTTAAAAAGAAGTTATTCATACATACATATCCATCTAATTCTTTAATATATTGAAATCTATATTTAGTATACTTTTCTTTAACATGAGGTCCTAAACGGAAACCAAAAACACCTTGATAATTTTTTTCTGAAACTTGCTTACAAATAGGATTTGTAGAATAACCAGCATCAGCTACTAAATACTTTGTATTAAAATTAAACTTTTTTATTTGCGTCTCTATTCTTTTAACATAAGGATCTACATCATTAATATTACCTGGAGTTACATGAACATCAGTTATAATATTATATTTTCCGTCAACAGTTCTATGATCTAAATAAAAAAAACCTTTTGGTTTTCCGTCCCTAACCATATATCCACTGTCTGGATCAGTTGTACTTACTTTTATTTCTTTGGTTTCAGATGTTTTTAGGTTTTTTTTTAGAGGCTTTTTATTATGATTAATTCTATCTTTATTAATATCTTTTTCTAATTCATCAAAGTATTCCTTTGTAGATTTAGTTATTTCTTTTTTTATAAGTTTATGTTTATTAGCGTTAGCTTTTAGATGGGTAGAATCAGTGTATAAAATTTTGCCATCGACTAAATTTCTATTAATCGCTTGAAATACAATGTTATCAAATATTTCTTGATGTATATTTGTATCATTGAATCTCTTTGTTCTATTTTGACTTATGGTAGAATGGCTTGGTATTTTATCAGTAAGTCCATATCCTAAGAACCACCTATAAGCTACATTTACTTGTATTTCCTTTACGAGCTGACGCTCAGAGCGTATACCGAATAGGTATCCAATAAAAAGCATTTTAAATAACACAACTGGATCTACTGATGGTCTACCATTGTCAGGACAATATAAATCCTTAGTTAAATTTCGTATAAACGAAAAGTCTATGAATTTATCTATTTTTCTAAGTATATGATTTTCTGGTACTAAGTTTTCTATATAAACCAGTTCTAATTGATTTTGTTTTCTCTCATTATTAGTAAGCATTTTGCCTCCGTAGGAGCCCTAACGGGCTAAATAATTTATTGGTCTAAATATATATTCTACAGAAGTAGGAGATATCCTTTTTGTAATAAATGTAAAAAGTCTGTTGACAAATTATGTTTATCAACAGCCTGAGCACACCTATAAGGTGTGCTATCTTTACTTTAAAACTTATAAATTTATTAAATCTGTATTAAATCACCAATCCTAGTCACTTCTACCAAAAATACACCTGAATTACTATGACCAATAATGTTACAAGAAATATCTAAAAATGAATTACTTCCATCATATTTAAAATAAGCAAATTCATCAAAAAATCCTTCATGAAATGAACGAGAAAATATTTGGTTATTAAAAAGTTGGAAGTTACACGTAAAGGAAGAACTACATTGAACTACAAATCTTATTTTATAATAACCTCTAGAATGATTTATTTTCTTCGTTCTAAAAGAAAAAGATTTTGTAGAAGCTCTATAAATACCATCTTGTCCTTTAGATCTCTTAGAAAGACCTGTCATAGATTGAATACCAAAATTAGTATCATTTATAATATTTATTGAGGATATATTTTCTTTGAAAGTAATTACTTTTACTAGGATATTCATATTACGTTTTATTATACAATGCATAATATCTTTGTCAGCTGTATTTTTTAATTGATTTTGAAAATCAATATTTGTATTATTATCTAAAAATACTTGTATTTTTTGATTTTCAGTAATTTCTATGCCTTGAAAATAAAATTTATCATTTTTCTTTTCAAGTCCAAAAGCTTTAACTAGAGCTTGTTCCAAAGTTAATCTAGGAGTTCTATCTTCAGGATCACTAAAATTAGGAGTAACAACAGCAACAGCAACTTGAGTAGTTTGGTCAGGGAAAGATAAAGTTAATGAAACTGTTGTACTTTTTATAGTGCCTAAATAAGGTTCCCAATTGTTTCCATCAGTTACTAAATTACCGCTGGAATTATATTTGGCAAAGTTTCCAGTAAACTGGGATGTTGATAACATTACAGTTCCACCATTATCAATGCTTTTTAATTGATTGTAATTTATTGGAATTAAGCGACTGCTAGATTGGTCCATAGTATTTAAAGCTATAGGAGGTTGGCCTATAATAGGATATGTTCCACTAGGATTTAGATAGTCTCCAATTAAACTTTCTTGTCCCTTAATAGTGGCTACAGATTGTTTATCAATTACTATGGTAGTATTGGGAGTAACATTATACACTGGAGCAGTACCAGTATTATAATATCTAATATTAGGATTTATATAAGCGGATTCACCAGTATTTATACTTAATCCTTGAGAGAAACTTTCTCCAGTTGTATTATCAACTGTACTTGTATTTTCCAATGTGTGAGAATAATTTGCTGAAGCAGACATGTTAAATACAGGGAATATACCTCCAGCAAGTTCTAAATTACCTGAAATTTCGGCACCAACAGTATTAATATTAGTACTACTATAACTAGTTGATTTAGACATACTTTTAGTTGAATCTACAGTAATTGTTTCTGATTTAGAAACAACTAATCTTTCCATTTGGACTCCAACTATAGGATAAGCAGATATCATTGGATCTCTTGCTACCGTACTTACAGATGGATCTATTTGTCCTGAAACTTTTTCAAAGTCTGTATATGGGTCATTTGCAGTACTAGGTTTAAAAGGATTAGATACATATTTTTTATAACCATTAGCTGCAAATTTGTCATCCCATGCTACAGCTTTTTGATTCATAACTGTATATCCATTAACTTCCCATTCATCAGGTATACCATCGCTATCAGTATCTTTATTTGCATTAGCCTTTAATTTAGCATTAGAGAAAAGTGTATTATTAGGAATAAATTTAGATTTCTGATTTGTATTACTATAATTGGGTTTTAATAATACTTCTGAAGGAATTATTTCTTTTATGATATCCGAAGTCTCCCAGTAAAGCTTAATTCCTTCATAATTTTTTAATAACTGATTCTCTGACATTAATTGTTCTATTCTGATGTCATAAACGTTTCCTTGAATTAAATTAACAGTATTAGATGTGTTTAAAGATAGGTTAAATATTTCACCATTTAGTTCAACTCTACAATTAGGACTATTTGTTGATAAAATATATTCTCCAGTTATACTAGGCTTTATTAAGCCAATCCATCTTGCAGACTTAATGCTTTTATCACCTAATATTGAATTAATATCCTCTTTACTAAAAGTTAAATTTCCATCTAAAGTTGGTGATATTATATTTAAATTAAAAAAATCATTTTCAAAATAATACCCCATTAAACCGTTTATTGTGAAATAATTTTTATTTGAATCTTTTACGGAATTCTCAATTTTTGAAACTAACATAAATACACTCTCCTAATTTTATCTTTAGAATATTATTGTTTACTTATAATTCTTATCATCAGTTAGTACACTTTTTCATAAAACATTAGTGTACTTTAATATTTTATGAAATCTAATAAAAAAATGTGACGAAAAATGTAGAATTCGAGAAAATATAATTAAAGGACAATACTACAAATCTTTTATTTAAAAGTTTAGAGTATTGTCCTTAGAATCTTATTTCAATAGGAATATTATTTATTGATGCTAAATCTCTTTATTTTGTATAACTTCAGCATCAATTACTACCTGAGTCATTTTAGTAACTCTATTAATTATTGAAGTTATTGGAGTTATTCTAAATATCTTGAAAGTAGAATTCTTATTTAAAAGAATTTCTTGTTCATCTTGAAATCCAGAAAACCCATAAATAAACGCTCCAATGGTCCCTTCACTTAAACGCAATCTAAATATAAAACGAGATTTACTAAATGATAATGGGGTGGATTTAAGAGAAGTACTAGAAAATGATAAATTTTCAATTTCTTTTCCAGTCCATTTATCTATAAACTCGTTTAATTTTTGTTTATCAGCTATTATTTCACCATTTTCTTTTTTATCAAAGGAAAAATCAGAAGGTAAATCGAATGGAATACCATCTACTCTTCTATATGCTATTAATGTTTGGGGTATTGGCTTTACAGATAGAGCAGAACTTATTAATTCAATTTTTTTATTAAGCTCGTCATTATTTGGAACTCTATTATTTCTTAAATAACTATTAATAGCTTTATAATCTGAATGCAGATATCCTTCTAAAGCACCTAATTGTTCGTGTGAAAGTTTTGAAATATAATCACCATAGTTTTCTGCTCCCCAAGCTTCGGATCCTTTATTATAAAAATCAAGCTCTTGACTAAGACTTCCTTCTATTAATATATAGTCTTTTCCCTTTATAGTAGTTATAATAGCTGACTCAGGAATTATAGAAAAACCTTGATTTAATAATAATGATACTGTTTCTTTATCATTAAGAACACCATAATCAAACGTTGTTGGAACTCTAGTTTTCACAATAACTGGTACACTTTCATTGATGCTGTTGTCATTTAACCCTAATGATATAAATGAAAATTTAGTATATTCTTGATTTATTATTTGCTGTCTAACTTTATCTAAAGTTTCATCTGATATATCTCTATCTAATTCTACATCTCTTATAGAAAAATTAATTCCAAGTTCTTTAGGTGTAAAATTTACATAGCCTATAGCATCCCTATCTAAAGTATTTTTTAAAAGTGCTTCCCTAATTCTTTCAACATCAAAAAGATTTTGATTTTCGTCCTCTTTCATAATTTCTATTGCAGTTAATGAAGAAAATAAAATGTCTGTAGAAAAATTATCTATTTTTGTTTTATATTCCTTATTTTTAAGTTGATTTACTGCTACTTCTTCAAGATTATTTAATTTCGTAAACCAACGTTTTTCTTCTTCTTTACCCCATTTTTTTGCTTCAGATTCAGGTTTATTGATAAAGTCAATGGGTTCTTTTATTATTGGCATATATAATTCTCTCCTTGTTATGACAATATAATGCATTATACGACAATATAGTGAACTATATTGTATTCAAGTTAGTTCTATTTTGATACATTTTACGTTATATAAAAACAGGTTCTATGGTTACTTATGTACATCCAATAGAATTTATATTATAATATAATGCATAAATATGGTATAAAATTTACGTAATTAGTTATACATGAAAAACTTAATAAAGTGAGGTAATAAAATTGATTAAACATATTGTAATGTGGAAATTAAAAGAATTCGCTGAAGGTAAAAGTAAATCAGAAAATGCAACTATAATAAAAGAAAATTTAGAAAGTTTACAAAAAGAAATTGCTGAAATTAAAGGTATTGAAGTAGGTATAGACATTAATAAATCTAAACAAGCATATGATATTGTTTTATATTCAAAATTTGAAAATACAGAAGATTTAAATAAATATCAAAATCACCCTTCACATGTTAAAGTAGGAGAATTTATAAAGAAAGTTAATGATGGAAGAATTGTAGTAGACTATGAAATATAATATAAAAATTTCATATATGTAAAAGTAATAATACTTACATTTAAGATTGACAAATTAAAGTTAATTTTAATAGTAAGTATTTTTTTGATTTATACTTTTCATGTACTGATTCTTACATTTTAAGCAAAACATATTGATTTTCGATAAAAAATGTTTGATTATAATAAGTAATTGCAGTCCAACAATGCATATTTTATAAAATGTAAGGAGCAAAACTATGAAGAAATTTATTGATATTTCTATTTTTTTTAGTTTGTTTACTATATCCTTTTTAATATTTGGTTACAGTATAATCATAAGTAGTGATATACCTGTTAGCATTACTGAAGATGAAATGATTAGCTTTATTATTATCAACCTTATATATATAATATTGCAACTTGTATACATTATTAAAAGTAAAGAAGGTGCTAAAATTTCTAATATTCTTTTACTATTGGCTGTAGTAGCAATATGGATAATAAATTTAATTCAAGATTTAAATTACCAATATCATAAATATAGTGTTGTAACTACTTGTATAGGACTCATTTCAATGATATGCATTTTAATTTTATATATATTAAAATATAGAATAACATCTATAAATACTCATACTTAAAAGGCTAAACCTTGATAAATTAAAGGTTTAGCCTTTTAAATATGAGTATAGATTTCATTAGCTTGTAACTATTTGAACACTTAACAAATTTAAAACATCGTGTATATTATTAAAAACTGCACATATTTGACTTGCTCCAGCAAGAAGTCCTAGAACATATTTCTTATTATCTAATAATACAGATCCCGAATCGCCCCCCTCAGCCATGTATGTTGTAATTATTTGGTTCTTGAATAATACTGATTTTATTCCATAGTAAACTTTAAAAGTTGTATTTATAGATGTTACTTTTCCTAATGTAACTTCAGTGGTTCTTCCGCATTTTGCTACTGTTTGATTTAATTTTGGATTACTAACTCCTTTAATTTTACCAAGAAGTGCTATATCTGGAGTTGCATAATTTTTATCAAGTAATCTTGCAATAGCACAATCTACATAGTTTACTTCTTTTTTTAAAATACCACCAAAGTTTAATGGAATATATTTGTATAAAAGTGCAACAACATCTTGACTTGGATTTGCCTTATCATCCATGCCAGGTTGAACAATTGGTTCATTTATAGGTAGTTTATTTGAATCTGCTAAAACATGATTATTACTTAACATAAATCTACTAAACCCATCTGTTACTAAGCATCCCATTGTTCCACTACCAAAAATAGTTACAGGACTTATACTATAGCCACCTGGTATAGGTCTAATTCTTTTACTTAATTTTGTACAAGTACAAATACCACTTTCTACGATATCAGTTTTAATACCCTTATATTCTTTAGGAATTAAATTTTCACATGATAAGCTATCTGCACCAATTTTTTTATCTACAAAAACTTTAATACAGCTTTCATTTGATTGAAATCCTTTTATTATTCTATATCCTAATCCAACCCCAATTACGTGGTCTTTATTAAGGAAAAAACTATATTCATTATCACATATATATTTAATACTTTCCTCTAAATTACAAAATTTATTAATTTTCATTTATATCACCTAAGTTTAAATTTTCCATCATAATGTATAATATTAATTTGTAATGAATAGTGCTATTTCAAGCTCTGTAATATTTCAATAGTATTATTGTTTATGACATAATTATCTAAAAAATATACATTTATCAGTATAATTTTTCATAACATACAAATTGATAATTATGATTTATACTATAAATAATAAATTCCATTATTTTAAGTCAATTTTCAATTTGAAACCATAATATATACTATATAAGAACTAATAATGGTTATAGTATAAGAAATTATTATCCGTTAGAAAATAGAATTAAGTATATATGTAATTGTGAATATAAATTTTTCTTATACAAAACAAATATATAAATTGTAACTAAATAATAATTTATGGTGGTGAATATATTGTCATGTGAATATTGTATAGACAATATTATTAAGCTAATTTGTAATAATGAATATAACTTTTTTCTTAATAAAGCTAATGTAATTGGCATAGGACTCGGATATAAAATAAAAGGTGGGTTTTGTACTTGTAAAAAGTGTATTAAAGTTTTTGTAAGTACAAAAATTCATAAAGCTCAATTACAAACTAAAGATTTAATACCTATTATGTATAAAGGAATTATAACTGATGTAAATGAAGTTGGATATTTTAAATTTCAATTATTAAATACTAAAGTTCGTCCTACAATTGGAGGATATAGTATAGGACCTAATGTTCCAGAATATTGTTCCAATATAGGATCTATAGGTTGTTTAGTAAAAGATTCGCATTCTTCTTATTTATTAAGTAGTTGTCATGTGCTTTCTGCTTTAAATAAATTAACACCTGGTACAGGAGTAGTACAGCCAAGTCTTTATGATTCAGGAACACCTGCAGACGAAGTTGGAAAGCTTGCACGATATATTTCTTTAAAGCCAGAAGGTACGTTTTCAAAACCAACAAATTTAGTAGATGCTGCCATTGTACGATTTGATGCACATGTTGAGGGACTCCCTAATATTGCTTTTATAGGTAGCCCTAAAGGAATAGATAACGCTGCTTTAAATGATGGTGTATTTAAAGCGGGTAGAACAAGTGATGAAACCTCTGGTCATGTAACTGCTATAAATGTAACTTGTGAAATTTCCTTTAGTAAAGGTACAAATGTAACTAAATATTTATTTAAAAATCAAATAATGACAACTAAAATGTCTTCTGAGGGAGATTCTGGAGCAGTTTTGGTAAAAGCAAATAAAAAAATAGTTGGCTTACTTGTTGGATGTACAAATAGTAATACCGTTTATAATAGTATAAATGATGTTTTACAAGCATTAGATATTAATGTTGTTTTATAATTAAAGCAAAGCTAGCCATAAAAAGTGACTAGCTTTAATATTTACATTGTTGTTTGCAACAACAATTAGGAACAGTTACAGTTGGATTTAGAAGTATTCCATTATCCATATGACTACATCATAATGAATGTTTCATTAGTTGAGATTGCAAGTGTTTTACTTTGAAGCACAGGAAATTCACGACTTTTACTATGAAAAATTTGCTTTATACTATATATACAAATTATTTATAAAACATTATTTATATTATAAATAGTCAAGATATGTAGGTTAATTTTTAAAATTAACCTACATATCTTTTATTTTTTGTTTACATTTTAAAGATTCATTTGTCTTATTTATAATAGAAGGAAAGGAGGGGAATATGGATATAAAAAGCTTATGTTTTTTCATCCTGACATTAAATATAAGGATTATAAAAAAGACTTTGAAGATCTTGACTCTATTCCAGATGGTAAAATCATAGAAATGGGATTATCCTTTGATAAAAAATACAATCTTCGCAATTTTAGTACATTAATACCAAAGGTAAATATATCTTGGCTATGGTTAGATACTTATACTAAAGAACAAATAGATAAATATAAAAAAGATGCTAAAGAACATGATAGTAAAGTTTCTTATATAGGTGAAGAGGAAACTTTAGGAATACGTACTGAGGGAAATATTGTATTAGATAATATATATAAAGCTAATTATAGTGGGCTATTAAATAGATTGAAAAAATTAGGATATAAAGATATTTATAATCACCTTAAAGAAAGAAAAACTGATCCTGAGATTATTGGAGTTATAGTTTATGGTACTAAAAGTGAACTTAAAACTTTGATGAATAATCCTCATATTAAAGGTGGAACCATTGGAGTTATGCGGGATAAAGATTAAAATAATCACTATATCATTAATAATAAAATATAATAAATTAACAACAAAAATCTTAAATATTAGGTGAGCACATGATTTTAAATATTAAACCTTATTGTTATTGTAGACAATGTTTAAATACTAATAAAAATTATTATGTAGAAGTTAGAAATCAATGTCCACATTATTTGAATTTTTTACTTTGTTATAAAATTAATGGTAAAAGGGTTGTAAAGGCTAGTCCTACATTTGCACCAGGTAAAGTGCAGCATATAGTTTTTCCAGGGGATGCCACAGAACTAAGTTTGACAATATTTGATTCTTCTTTTAATCCACCTTCTCTAATTTGCTCAAAATTGCCTTCAGCTCATATGATAAATCGTTATAATGTTGTAAGCACTGCATATAATAATTTTGAGTGTATAAATATTTAGTTATTTAACATTAAATAATTTGTTAAACAGCTAACTACTTAAAGTATACGTAGTTAGCTGTTTTTATATTTAAATTTTAATAATAGATCATGTATTTTAAAACAGCTAATAAACACTAAGTATATTTGAATTCTACTTAAAAATAAAATTCTAGAAATATATAGAGAGAGAATTCTAAGTATATGTAAATTTTAAAAATTCTTTTTTTAAATAAATCCACTTATTATTTTATAAGTTCGCTAAACCTCAATATATTAAATGTCCTTAATTGTATTAAGCGAACTATTATAGTATAGTTATATAGTAGGTTAAATTAGATTTTTTTAATAAAGGTGGTTTTTTAATGCGAGGTCGTCCTATAACATTTAAATATAAACATTATATATATACTCCTAAAATTAAAGACTTAATTTCCTCAACAGTTCTTACAACTAAAGATAACTTAAAATTAGAACACATAATTAATAACTATAATTATTTAAAAATAAATCGTGGTTATAAATACATAATAAAAGATTTGTATATATTAGTAAAAAATAATTTAAGTACCAAAGAAATTTCAGAAATTTATGGAGTAAGTAATCGAACTATTCAAAAATGGCTTAAAGAACTCGGACTGTCTAGAACTAAAAAAGAAGCCCAAAAAATAGCTGTAAAAAAAAGAGATTATACAGCTATACATGAATCTTATAAAAAAACTATGCTTAATAAACTACTTGAAGAAAATCCTACTATTGTATATATGGGAAATTCTATAAAATTACAGTTACTAAATATCCTAAAAAATGCTCTTAAAGATTATGAAATCATTGTAGGTGTTAATGGATTAGGCGTTGGAGGATCTATAAAAGATATTCCTGTAATAATAATCAAGAATAATACTATTTATAGATTTATAATCACCTCAGATACTACTATAGCTCCCAAGAACTATGTTGTACTAGCACTGACAAAAGATATAAGCTCTATAGTGAGTGAAATTCTTTCAAAACTAAATTTATAGGGGAGATATTGTTATGCAATTTAATTTTAATTTTGAAGATATTAGAGAAAAAACTGATACTTTACCACAATGTATGACAAGCTTTTTTAATTACTCAGAAACTATAAAAGGAAATTCTATAGGAACTATTAAAGGCTATGAAGTGGATTTAACTATGTTCTTTAGATTCTTAAAAATATATAAAAACTTAGTTCCAAATAAACTTGAATTTGAAGAAATCCCCATAAATGATATAGATTACAACTTTTTAAAAGAATTGAAATTAACAGATTTATATGCATTTATGTCATTTACAGAAAAATATAGAAACAACTCAAGTAATACAAGAGCACGAAAAGTAAGTACTTTAAAAGCTTTTTTCAAATATTTATATGGTAAGATTAAGGTTCTAGATTATAATATTGCTGAAGAACTTGAAAAACCAAAACTGGAAAAACGTAACCCTATATATTTAACATTGGAAGAAAGCAGAAAACTTCTCAGTGTAATTGATGGTAAAAATAAAGAAAGAGATTATTGTATATTAAATATTTTTCTAAACTGTGGTCTAAGAATTTCAGAACTTTGTAGTATACAAATATCAAAGATTAAAGAAGATACATTAACTGTAATTGGAAAAGGTAATAAGGAAAGAACTGTTTACTTAAATAAAGCTTGTATGGATTCTATAACTGATTATTTAAAAGTAAGGAATTCTTGTAAAGCTAGAGTACCATTAGAAGATAAAGATATTCTATTTTTAAATAAAAATTATGGTCATATAAGCAAACGCTCAGTAGAGAAATTAGTAAAAAAATATGTTGAAAAAGCTGGATTAGATACTACTAAGTATACCCCCCACAAACTTAGACATACTGCTGCAACTCTTATGTTTAAGTATGGTGGTGTTGATATTAGAAAACTACAACTAATTCTAGGACATGAAAGCATTTCAACAACCCAAATATACACACATGTAGATAATGAGGGTCTGAGAGATGCTGTAAAATCTAATCCATTGAGTAATGAAACAGTGTAAATAAAATTGTTAATAAGTAATAAAAACTACTAGCCATTATAGTTTTTATGGTTAGTAGTTTTTATTTTCTCAAAAATCTAAGGTTCTGAATTCTCTAAATATAAATTCTGAATCTTTAACCTCATGATTAATTGAAATAAATTGTATCGTTTTATTGTGGGGAAATTTATTTCTACCTTTAGCTAAATTAGAGTTCTCTATAAATTCAAAAATTTCATCACTTGTTAATCCCATATGAACTTTATCTTTAAATATGCCATTAGCAATTATATTAAAGTCATCCTCATCATTCCATGAAAAACTAATATTTAATACCAAATCAATATTTCTTTCATACTTTTCAAATTCTTTAATTATTTTAGTATTACTTTCAATAAAGTCATTTAGTAATTGTTGTTCTTTAATTGTAAGCTTATCTATAAGAGAAGAATCACAACAGTATATTGAAAAAGATCTTTTAAATTTATCATTAACCAATCTTTTCAGAATTAAAATACTACTATTACTTTTTATTTTAAGATCATCTTTTGAATATCTTATTTCGAAAAAATCTGAAATTATCCTCTCAATTTTCCATATTCCTTTATGATAACTTTTAATCCAATCTCCAACATTAAAATCCACATACACACCTCAAATCACTTTAAACTTGGAATATAAATATATACCGTAAGCTTTATATTTAAATTACTTTCTTTAAGTAGAATATCAAATTTTAGCAGTAAACCCAAAACAGTATTTAACAACTATGGAACGCATAGTTGTTCTCATTGCTAATTTAACCAATTAAAAGTACAATTATAATATATATTACTACAATCATATAGAAAACAATGAAATATATGTAAAAATCAATAAGTAAAACAGATGCTTTTCTACCATAAAACAAAAACATTATATAAATAAGGAGGGACTATGAAAGAAATTATATTAAAAACCAAAAACCTTACAAAAGTTTTTAATAATCAAATTAGCGTTGATAATTTATCAATAACCGTTGAACGCGGTGATATTTATGGATTTTTAGGTGAAAATGGGGCTGGAAAAACTACTACATTAAAGATGATACTTGGATTAATTCCACCTACTAGTGGTGAGATAACTTTATTTAATAAAAATATAAAGAAAAATGATTATTCTTATTTTAAAAAGATAGGTTCAATAATTGAATATCCATCTTTTTATGAAAGTTTAACAGCCTATGAAAATTTAAAACTCCATGAGGAATATTTAGGGATAAGTAATAGAAAACTTATAGATGAATCCTTGGACAAACTAGGAATTTTAAATGATAAGAATAAGAAGGTATGTGAATTTTCTCTTGGAATGAAACAACGTCTTGGAATAGCTCGTGCAATTTTGCATAAGCCTGAAATCTTAATACTAGATGAGCCTATAAATGGACTTGATCCAATGGGAATAAAAGAAATAAGGGAATTTATTAAAAACATAGCTTCAGTGGATAATACAACAGTAATTATTTCAAGTCACATATTAAGTGAGATTCAGCTTCTTGCAACAAAGATTGGAATTATACACAAAGGAAAGTTATTAGAAGAAATCAGTATTAGAACAGTAAAGGATTGTTATAAGGAATTAAGATTCAGGAGAAGAAAATAATATAGGTTTTTACTGGAAGAACTGTAAAAAATATGGGTGCAAAAAACGTCCTATTAAATTATGTGGGCGTAGCCTGAATTACTTTTTTATTCTTGTTTTTAGAGTGTATTTAAGGTATTAGAAAAAGGGGTAAAAAAATAACAGAAGGAGCTAGGAAATAGGAAATAGATAGGATATAGGGCATATGATTAAGACCTATACTATAAGTGCTATTATGGGAATGCAAGAAAGTGATCATCTAAGGATGTAAGAATTAGATTTATGTATAATACTATAATTACCAACATTTAATAAACTGGAGGTAATTATGATTATACAAATGAATATTAATTCTGAAATACAAATAGATAAGTTAGAGGATCTTCATAAATTAAATTTAATTATGGAGGAAAATAATTTGAAAGTAAATAAAAGTCAAATAGCTAGAGAACTTGGCGTTGATCCACGCACCGTAGGTAAATATTTAAATGGATATGTAAAACCTACTACTAGAAATCGTAAATCTAAAATAGACCATTTTGAACCTATTATCAAAAAACTTCTGGGTAAAGATTCTATTCAAATATTTTATTATAAACGTATTTTATGGCAGTATCTTAAAGATAATTATGGATTAGATTGTGCTCAATCTTCTTTTAGAAGATATATCTCCAATCATCCAGAATTTAGTCACTATTTTAATAGCAGAATAAAAGGACATCTATCGAAGGCTGCGCCTATGAGGTATGAAACAGGTAAAGGTAAACAAGCACAACTAGATTGGAAAGAAAACATAGAATTTGTTTTAAATACCGGAGAAATTATTAGTGTTAATGTCTTTGTATTAATACTTTCATATTCGAGGTTTAGAGTGTACAAGTTATCTCTCGATAAAACACAAGAAGTGTTATTTTCTTTTCTTGATGAATCATTTCAAGCTTTTGGAGGAGTTCCGGAGGAACTATTAACGGACAATATGAAAACTGTTATGGATTTACCTAGAACTAATTATTCTAAAGGAAAAGTAAATAATAAATTTCAACAGTTTGCAAAAGATTACGGCTTTAAAGTTCACCCTTGCGTAGCAGGTAGACCTAACACCAAAGCCAAAGTAGAAGCTCCTATGAAATTATTAGATGAAATAAGAGCATATAATGGAACATTAAACTATGAGCAATTACACAAACTTGTTTCAGATTTAAACAATAGAATTAATAGTAAATGTCATACATCAACAGGTAAAATACCAATATTACATTTACAGAAAGAAAAAGATTTCTTATCAAAACTGCCTAAAGATCAGATAAGAAATCTTTACAAAATAACCACCACATCTGTTAAAGTAAATAGTCAAAGCATGATTTCATACAAATCAAACCAATATTCTGTCCCACCAGAATATATAGGTAAACGACTAAAACTTCAAGTATATGATCATCAATTACATGTGTATTATAGCACAAAATTAGTTACTATTCATGATATACAAAATCAAAAATTAAATTATCATGCAGAACATTATGCTGAGATTAGTGCTTTAACATTTAATAAAAGCTCATATGAAATGATGAAGAAAGCTAGGCAAAATTTAAATTTAATAGGAGAGGTATATAAAATGAATAGTGCATATACACAACTTATAAAAATCTAGAGTATTTAAAATTTAAACAAATGATTAATCATTTAGACGAAGTCATTGATTTTTCTACTAAAAATAATTTATCCTTTGTTGATGCTCTTATTAAGCTTACAGCTTATGAAATAGATTTTAAAGAAGCAAATATGATTAAATCTATGGTAAAAGTAGGCGCTTTTCCTCATAAAAAAGAGGTTAAAGACTTTGATTTCAGCTTTCAACCTAGCATTAATAAAGATCAGATATTAGATTTTTTAACATTACGCTTTCTAAATACACAAGAAAATATAGTTTTCCTAGGTCCTAGTGGAGTAGGAAAAACGCACCTTGCTACATCTATAGGAATTGCGGCAGCAAAACGTAGATATAGTACATACTTTATTAAATGTCATGATTTATTACAGCAATTAAAACGTGCAAATTTGGAGAATCGATTAGATTCTAGACTTAAACATTTTAGTAAGTACAAGCTCCTAATAATAGATGAATTAGGCTATCTACCGATAAATAAAGAAGACTCTAAGTTATTCTTCCAACTCATTGACATGCGATATGAGAAAAAAAGTACAATTTTAACAACTAATATAAATTTCAATGCTTGGGATGATATTTTTTATGATCCTATCATCGCAAATGCTATATTAGATAGAGTTTTGCACCATGCTCATGTTGTACCTATTAATGGAAAGTCTTATCGCTTAAAAGATCACTTTAAAGATGACGATGAGTAAAAAACTACACCCTTAAATGATCGGAAAATTTCATTATTATCTTGACGTTTATAATAACTGGCGAAGCCAGTTATACTGAGAACTACGCCTTAAGGCGGATTGTGAAAATGGACAAGCTATAGATGGAGGTACGACTATGTATAGCTTGTTCATTTTATCCTTATTGATTAGTTAGTGGAAGTGAAAAGACCTGATGGAAGAAGTATGTGTATGGGGAGAGTGATTAATTAAGGGCAGTTTTCTAATTACAGTAGTTTTGACTGACACTTTAGGCTTTAAAGCCGATTAGGAACAAAATAATATTCATTATGCGGGGTTTGCATTATGAGTATTATTTTGTGTCAGTATATTAATTTGGACATGGACAGTTCATTTTATATAATAAGGGGGAGTATTTGTATTTATAAAAATACTCTTTCCTAAGAATTTAAAATAAATTAAGTAAAAGATATGGTGTCTTAAGTTGGTGTCATATATAAAAATAATGGGTTTAAGGATTTAAAGGGGTTTAAAAATGCCCCTTTAAGATAGATTAAACTAGTTTAAAACATATTACCCTAAATTACTCATAAGATAAACTTCTTTCTTTTCATCCTCAGTAATGCCAATATATCTTAGAGTTTCACGTTTGGATGAATGGTTAAAAATTTGCATTAATATCTCAAGGGATACCCCTTTATTATAAGCATGATATCCAAAGGTTTTACGAAGAGAGTGAGTGCCGATTTCTCCTGAGAGAATATTTCCATTCTCATCTTTTTTAACAAGGCCAATTGCCTCAGCTGCATTATTTAATATGTACCAAGCGTGTTGACGGGAGATTGATTTATTTACTCCTTTTCTACTTTTGAATATATATTCATCTAAAGATTCTGGTTTTGCTATTTGTATATAAGTTTCTAAAACCTTTTTTATAATTGGTCCAATATAAAACCTATTGCTCTTTCCAGTTTTCTTTTCTGTAATTAAACAAGAATCCTTTATTTTAAAATCTGGATACACAAGATCCGAAAATCTTAATTTTAAAATATCACTAATTCTAAGCCCAACATTTATTCCAAATACAAATAGTAATTCATTTCGTATACTTTCACCCTTTAAATAAGTTCTCATAGCTTTTATTAATTTTATATCTCTGATTGGTTCAACTGTTTTCATGGTTGTATCCTTTCTCTTGTAGTCTTTAAGATATATAAAGTAATTTCTTTAAATACAATATCAGATTTTTCTATAAAATAAAAAAACAGTATTTCACATTGTTTTATTTTGGGCATATATATTTGATTTTATATAATAAAAAGTTGAAATAGACAAAAATATAGTGTTAGATATTAATAAAGCATAAATATTTAGGATAAATTTATCCTAAATATGATATAATAATAATAGGAGGTGTTCAGGATGCTAGTTAATACTCAAAAAATAGTTTCAATTTCGGAAGCAAATCAGAATTTTTCTAAAATAGCTAAAATGGTTGATAAAGATAAATCCGTAGTTATTATGAAGAATAATAAACCTAAGTATGTTATTTTAGATTTTGATAAATTTAATAATGAAGCAAATACAGATGAAGAAAATTTAGATTTTATAGCAGATAAAATATTAAAAGATAATATGGAAGCATTTAAGGAGCTAGCTAAATGAAGTATATTTCAGTAGAATATATTTTAAAGTTGCATACAAAATTAATATTAGCTACTGGTGGTAGTGATGGTATTCGTGATATAGATTTATTAAAATCAGCGCTACAAAATTCAAAGGCTACCTTTGCTGGTATAGATTTATACCCAAGCATAGAAGAGAAGTGTGCAAGTATATGTTAATAAATAATCATGCATTTATAGATGGAAATAAAAGAATAGGTCTTTATGTTAATATTATTAGAATATAATAATATTAAATTAGAGTATAGTCAAAATGAGTTAGTTGAATTAGGGCTTAGAATTGCGAAGTTAGACAAAACATCCTTCTAGGTGCCATTCTACCGTTAAGTGAATATTATAAAAAAGGCTAAAGAGGGGTAGCGGGCTTCTATAATTTCAATTATTGAAAAATATAAGCCCTTTATATTTAAGTCTGCGTTTAAATATAATATTGCAGTATATAATTTTGAGGATCTAGTGCATCATTAATATCTGTCAGTTATAAAGGCAATACATAAATATACCCTTGATAGCAATTCATATAATGGTTACTTTATAAATCTACATTTTTATATTTTCTAATTCTTTTATATAAAATTCTACTGTAGCGCCATTATCAGTGTTATTATATGCTTTAATTTCTCCATTAAAGTTATTAACGATTTTTTGTGCAATATAAAGACCTAGTCCAAAATGATCTTTATAATCTTCATCTTGATAAAATGCTTCAAATAACTTAGTGGTATCCTTTTGCTTAAATCCACATCCGGTATCGCTACATTTAAAATAAATATTCTCAGAATCATCATGTACCTTAAGAATTATCTCGCCCTTATTTGTAAATCTAAGACTGTTGTATAGAATATTATCAAGTACTCTAAATAAAAGATTAGTATCTAAAATATATTCTTTTTTGGTTAAATTCATTTTAAATGAAATCTTTACATTTTTCTTATTACCAAGGGTTTTAATTTCAAGTTCCTTATCTTTAAGAATTTTCTCAAGGTTAACTTTTTCATGTCTAATTATAAAAGATTCTCCTTGTACTTTGTAGAGGAGTGCTAAGTTATCAGTTAAAGTAGTCATTCTATCACAGTTTTTATTTATTATACTCATGTTAGTATCAATATTATAGTTGGTGCAGTCTTTAAGATCATCTATTATCTCAATCTGACCTTTTATAACCGTAATTGGAGTTCTAATATCATGGGCAATTGATGATACCATCATTCTACGTTCTTCATCCAGTTTAGATAAATCATCAATATTTCCTTTAAGAACCTTTATCATTGTATTAAAGGATTTTTCAATTTTTCTAAATTCAATTCCCTTTGTGCCATCAATGTAAAAATCAAAATCTCCACTACATATTTTATCAGCTCCATGTAGTAGTATATTTACATTCTCTGAAATATTATTATATAGTTTTGATGTAAATAGAAATAAGTATAATACAAAATATATTATAGGTGTTATAAGGGCTAATATATATATAATAAATATACGCTTATTGCTATTAATATTGTTTAGCATAAAGTCAAAGGGTGCTTTTATAACATAGACAGCCTTAATGGAGTTATTATAAGTTATAGGTACATATCTATAAATATAATTTTTGTAGTATTCTTCATTGTTTATAGAATTTATAAGATTAAATTTCTTGTACATAATATCATTATCACCATAGAGATGATTTCCTTTAAGGTCTATAACTTCCCCTTTAAGTTTAGTGCTATATTTTTTTAGATCTATTATATTTCCTTTTAAAATGCGCTCCCCATTTTTTTCAATCTCAATGGATACCTTGTCGATGTATTTTACATAATAATTAGTTGGCTTATTTTTAAAACATAGTATTAAGAGGAGTATTATATAAGTAATTATTGTTGAAATCACTGTGTATATAACTACTTTTAAAACCAAATTATAAAAATCTCTTTTTATAGTTTTACTTTTCATGTTTTACTTCCCACTTATATCCTTGTCCATAAATAGTACTAATATAAGAATTATCCTTATCTATATTTTTTATCTTTTTTCTAATGTTTTTAATACTTTCAGTTACAGTTTCAAGATAACTCTCTGAATCCATACCCCATACATTATCAAGAAGTTTTTCCTTTGAAAATACTATATTTTTGTTAAGCATCAAGAATTTTACCATATTGTATTCTTTGTTAGTGAGTTTTAGCTTTTCTCCTTTGCAAAGTATATCATGGGCTACAGCATCTAATATTATATTTCCAGAACTCAGAATATAAACTTCTTTACTTTTTATCCTCTCTTCCCGTCTTAAATGACTCTCTATTCGTGCCTTTAATTCCTTTAGGCTAAAGGGTTTAGTTATATAATCATCTCCCCCTATAGCAAAAGCCTGAAGTTTATCTTCCTCTAAAATTTTTGCACTAACAAAAAGTATAGGACAGGATACTTTTTTTCTAATAATACTACAGAATTCTATACCATCCATCTCAGGCATCATTATATCAAGGATAATTAAATCAAACTTTTCATTTAGAATATTTAATGCATTTCTGCAACTAGTAACTGTTTTAACATTAAAATCGTAGTTTTCTAAGTAACTTTTAATAGTTGTACAAATATCTTCATTGTCATCAATTACCAATATTTTATTTTTCATTGTTGTCTCCTTTTGTAATATACATTTTTACAGTTTTATTTTAACAAATAAACCCACTAAACATTGACTCCTATTTCCTTGTTTTGTAAGATTTTTCACTTAATTAATGGCTTTTCTTCCTTCCCATTTGTTAAACCATAGTACTCCAAGGGCACATATTATTATAAAGGAAATAATAGCTATAGGAACTCCTAAACACATATATTGTTTAAAGGTAGTATTTAAAATTTCTTGTATGTTGC
This sequence comes from Clostridium botulinum BKT015925, assembly GCF_000204565.1. Taxonomy (NCBI): domain Bacteria; kingdom Bacillati; phylum Bacillota; class Clostridia; order Eubacteriales; family Clostridiaceae; genus Clostridium; species Clostridium botulinum. The sequence continues at coordinate 16,683 of NC_015418.1, read as the reverse complement.
TTTGATTTTCAAGGTGCTGGTATTTTATAAAATTTGAAAGTTTATATATAGGTACAGTAGAAATTCTACCTGACCAAGCAAAGGGAACAAATGGCCATATGATATCCCCAAGTCCTGTTTGTAGTAAAGCTCCTATTATGGTTCCTCCAACACCAATTGCAATTGTAGGTCCTATTCCGAATTTTAAGCTTATAATTAGATATAAACCATATAAAAATAAGCAGCCTAATATGGTAAGTATGGTCCCAAGTAAGAATATGCCGTACTGAATAGTTCCAAGGGGGTATAAAAACTTCATACCTATAAGTAAGATAAATAAAGATACAAACATATCAATTATAGTAACTAGAATAATCATAAATAGTTTACTAAGATATATAGTACTTCGTGAAATAGGAGTCATAAGTAATCCTCGAAACTCTCCTGAAGATTCTTCACCCATAATATTAAGACCTATTAAAATGGCTGAAATTAAAGGTAATGTACAACTAACTACACCAAAATAAATTTCATATACTTTTAGCTGAAAAGTAAAGTCTCTTTTATAAACTGATATATAGGATACAAAGAATAATGAAAATAGTATTGGAACTAATAAAACTATATATCTAAAGGGGGTTCTTTTAGTTTTCATAAAATTTGCTTTTAAGGATCTTAAAAAATTCATAATTTAGTTCCTCCTCTTTGAAAACCAGAAACTCGTGATTACTGATAATATAATGAATAATGTTATTGATATAATAAATCCCTTAGATATTACTGAAGAATTTAGTAGGGGACTTCCAATCTCTAGAGGTATTCCACTAGGATGTACTTTTATAATTGGGCACATAAGTCTAGGGGCTATACTAAAGGGACATAAGTACCATGTTGATTTTGTTGCAAATATAGTCCCTGCTATAGCACCTATTAATGTTATAAGTATTGGTGCAAAAGTTCCAAAAATTTCAGCTAAAAATAGACATATTGGTATTAATATAAGTGTTGTAATAAAAATCACAAAGGTAGCTATAAGTAGTTCTTTTGGATGAATTAGACTTGTTTTATAAATTAATTTTACTAGTAACATAATACTTAAAAATACTATTGAAGCTAAAAATTCATAATAAGTTACAATTAAAATTTTGCTAATCCACATTTTCTTTAAATTTATATCTTTAGATTTTAATGTTCTATAATTTCCAGCTCTTTTTTCTCTAAGGACTGAAAGTGCACATATAAGACTTATCATAAAGGGCATAATGAAGCAGCTCCATAAATTCAGAGTATTTATAAAGAAATACATATTCATAAATGGTAAATTAAGTAATACATACATTGGTACAATAAAGAAAAGTTTTCTGCAAAAAGTCCTTTTATATTTTAAATGTTCCGATCTTAACATATTAATCATTATAAATTCACTTCCTTCTTATATGGTTACAATATCCATAAAAAGTTTTTCAAGATTTTGAGTTTTATCAATCTTTTCTTGATATTTTAGTTTTCCCTCATAGATAATTCCAATATATTCAGCAACCTCGGAGACTTCTGATAAAATATGACTTGAAAAAATAATTGTTATTCCTTTATTTTTTAAGGATTTAATTAAGTCTCTAAGTTCTTGAATTCCAAGGGGATCAAGTCCATTAGTTGGCTCATCTAGTATAAGAAGTTTTGGGGAATTTAAAAGTGCTATTGCAATTCCAAGACGTTGTTTCATTCCAAGGGAAAATTCACTGGACTTTTTATTTCCTGTATTTTTTAAGTTTACGATACTTAAAACTTCATCAATTCTCTTATCTGGTAAATTTAAAAGAGTTGTATGAACCTTTAAGTTTTCCCTTGCAGTTAAATTACCATAAAAGGCTGGAGATTCTATAAGTACACCTATGTCCTTAAGGCAATGTCTAGTCCATTTACTACCGTTAATAATTATCTCACCCTCTGTTGGATACAAAAGTCCTGTAATCATTTTAAGAGTTGTTGATTTACCAGCTCCATTGGGACCTAAAAACCCATAAATGCTTCCTTTCTTTATTTTTAAATTAATACAGTCTACTGCCCTTTGGTTTTTAAATTTCTTTGTTAGATTCTTTGTTTCTAAAAAGTATTCGCTCATTTTATTACTCCTTTATTTTTGATATTAATATAGTAACAAAAGAATCTAAGGATTTTATAATGTTTAATGATGATACTATGTATTTTTTATTGAGATGGTTAAAGATAGGGATGCGTTTGGTAGAAAGGTATATGAAGAGCTTCAAAGTGTTATATATCTTAAAGGGAAAAGTGAAAATCATGGATATCCTTCTGGTGATCAAATGTACTATGTGAGTGGTGCTTTTACAGATGTAATCTTTAGAAGAGCTAATGCAGAATAAGAGGAAATTTATTTAATGAAAAATCTTACAAATTAGATGTTTTGAATTTTCTAATTTGTAAGATTTTTATTATGTAATAAAATTTATAATTGTATTACATAATAATTATTCATATGAAATTAAGAATATGAATAATTATTTTGATGGAAGAAAGATTTTATATATAAGGTCATGTTTAGTCTGTTTAGATTTAGGATAGTTTTTTATGTACTTTAAAATATTTTCTCTAATTTTTTCATCATCAATCCTATTTATATTCTGAGTAATAATAGGAAAACTTTCTGTAACATCAAAAATTAGTAATACACCGGATATATATCTAATATTTTTTTCTTTAGGATTTTTAAGAAGATTGAGATAAATAGGAACTAAATATTCATAATAACTATAATCATTACTTAAATAAGAAGATAGAATATCTTCTTCGTCACCATATATGTAATTGGAACTTCCTTCTACCTTAAAAATATTGTAACTATTATTTTTACCACTATACACTTTAACTTCCTTATTTTTGTATTTATATTTAGTATAAGTATAAAAGAAATCATCTTTAGTGAGTTTTTCATCAATTGAACCAGCGTGAACATTAAGAACAGGTACCTTTGTACTAAATATTTTTCCAGGCACTTTTTCATAAATTCTATAGTAATAATCATGATGATGCAAAAATTTATCATATTCATACACTATAAAAGTATCATTTTGATTTGTTACCATTTCTATTTTGGTTTTATCAGGTTTTGCTATTAAGTAAATACCAAGCCTTAATAGTAAAATTAAGGTAATAAATATTGCTACAATTATAGTTAAAATTTTAGATATCCGTTTATCCTTTTTGGTTCTGCTGGGGTGATCCATAAAACCCCCTCCTTATATTTACATATATATTATATTTATAATATATTACTCAGTATTTTCTTTGATTTATCAGTAGATAGGTTATTAGTAAAATTGATTAAAATTAATTTTTGTTCAAATGCTTGGAGGTATTATATATTTATTAAATATTATAAGTTAATAAATAGCATAATTTAATTATTAATAATAGAAAATCCCTAGATGCTTAAGATATATACATCTAGGGATTCTTATATTTTGCAGCAAGACATAATTTATAATTTCAAATATCATTATTACATAATTTATTTAATATAGATTCTCTATTATTAATAAACATTTCCGTAATTTTATATATTTGTGAATCCTCATAGCTAATCTTTCTTATTTCATCTCCATCAAATGATAATATACTAGAATTACTCATACTAAGTAATATAGGTGAATGAGTTGCTATAATAAATTGTGATCCATCTTTTAGTAAATCGTCTATTACTGCTATTAAAGCTAACTGTCTTTGTGGTGATAACGCCACTTCTGGTTCATCTAAAATGTATAATCCATTGCCCCTAAATCTATTATTTATTAGATTTAAAAAACTTTCACCATGAGATTGCTTATGAAGAGATCTCCCCCCATACTCGTTCATATTCTCTAACTCTAATCTATCAATGTAAGTAGCTAAATTATAAAAACTTTCAGCTCTTAAGAAGAATCCATCTTTTGGTTTAGCAATTCCTTTTGTTAATTTTACAAACTTATATAAATCTGAATGACTATCATTAGTAGCAAAGTTGTAGTCTAAGCTACCCCCTTCAGCGTTAAACCCATAATTTAATGCTATAGCTTCCAACAAAGTAGATTTTCCTGTTCCATTTTCTCCAACGAAAAAGGTTATAGGTGTTTCAATTTCTAATTTATTGAAATTTCTAATTGAAGCTATTTGTTTTATATATCCATTTAAACACCCTAAAGTCTTTATTTCTATACTCCTTATATAAAAATCATTAATTTTCATCACTTTTGTCTTATATTTCTCCATTCTCTCATAATTTGCATGTAACACTATATTCTTTATGTTCCTTGCTTTAATAATTGAATCTACAATATCCAATTTATACTATCTAGTATCTATAAATTTAGTCTATAGTAAAACTTACGAATTTTCAATATGATTATTTGCTTTATATACATATTTTTAAAATTTAAACTATATATGGTTGAATTTTACAAAAACATTGTATATAATTTAGTTATCAAATAGAAATTAGGGGGATGTTGGAATGAATAAACGTAAAATAACAACGTTAATTTGTAGTTTAGCATTAGCATTTACACTATTTTCAACTAATAAAGCCTATGGCTGGGATGGAAAAGCAGATGGAACAGGAACACATGCGTTAATTGTTACTCAAGCTGTAGAAATGATAAAAAATGATACAATAGATAATGCTCCACCTAGTGTTCAGAAGAATTTTGAGATTTTACAATCTTATCTAAAAAAACTACAACATGGTTCTACATATCCGGATTATGATCCAACAGCATATAAACTATATCAAGATCATTTTTGGGATCCTGACACAGATCACAATTTCACACAGGATAATAAATGGTATCTTTCTTATGCAATTAATCAAACAGGAGAATCTCAGTTAAGAAAATTATTTGCATTAGCTAAAGATGAATGGAAAAAAGGTAATTATGAAAATTCAGTTTGGCTCTTAGGTAAAGGTTTACATTATTTTGGAGACTTTACTACACCTTATCATCCAGCTAATGTTACTGCCGTAGATAGTACAGGCCATGTAAAATTTGAAACTTATGTTGAAGAAAGAAAAGATAAATATAAAATAAATACAATAGGAAATGAAGTTAATAAAGATTTTTACTCAGATACATTAAAAAATACTAATCTTGACAACTGGATAACAGATTTTTCTAAGTTCTGGGCTAAAAAATCTAAAAAAGAATACTACACTCATGCTAGTATGAGTCACAGTTGGAAAGAGTGGGATATTGGTGCTACTAATGCTATGCATAATTCTCAAATAGGTAGTGCTGGAATTATATATAGATTCCTTAATGAAGTTTCAGGAACAATACAAAATACTGAAGATTCTAATGTAAAAGAAATAATGCTTGTAATTAAAACATCCAATGAAGATAAGGCTGGAACAGATCATACTATTTATTTTGGATTAGAAACAAACCAAGGAAAAAAATATGAATGGACTCTTGATAATCCAGGAAATGACTTTGAAAAAAATCAAGAAGATACTTATAGAATACTTTTGAAAAATAGTAAAATTGATTTGAAAGATATATCAAAAACATGGATTAGAAAAGAAAAATACGGAAAAATTCGAGATGACTGGAAACCAGAATATGTAAAAGTTATAATAAACTCATCTGTTAAATATGAATCTAATATTAATAAATGGTTTGGAAATAATAAAACATTTTATATTAATAACAAATAGAGATTTTATCTATAAAAATAATTGGATCTAAAACAGTTTTATCCGTTAATAATGTTAAAAACCAAAATTATAATCACTAGATTATCAAAAGCTACCTAATTTAAGGTAGCTTTTTTATTATTTAAAATTAGTTTTAAATAATAACTTTCATTTTTATGACCTTATATGAAAATAGTTCTAATTTTAGCAATGCAATTATTGACTTATATAACCAATGTAATTATTATAATACAAGTACACTCTACCATAAACATAAAAATTTACCATGAAAATTTCAAATGAGGTGATACAACAATGAATAACTCAAAAGTAGAAAAAGTAATTTTTTATAGCCATGTACTTGGCAAAGAAATGGCAATATCAGTGTATTTACCTGAATGTTATAATAGTTTAACTCCTCTACCTGTATTATATTTTTTACATGGAAGAAGTGGAAATGAAAATATAATGTTTCAAATAGATATAAATACTAAAGCTGATGAACTAATAAAATCTGGCGAAATTAATCCCATGATAATCGTATGTCCAAAAATTGAAAACAGTCGTGGAGTAAATTCATCTTCAATCTGTAAAAATGTTCCTGATCCTAGTAATAATAACAGACTCATAAATTTAGGAATGTATGAAGATTATTTTATAAAAGAGATAGTACCTTTAATAGATAAAACTTTTAATACTATAAAAGATAGAAAAGGAAGATATATAGGAGGTGCATCTGCTGGTGGATATATAGCTCTTCACAATACACTTCGACATCAACATATGTTTTCAAAAGTTGGAGGCCATATGCCTGCTTTAGAACTAAAACTAGAAGATGAGGACAAGGTATATTATAAAGATATGGATTCATGGGAAAAATATGATCCAATATATATTGCAAGAAACAATAATATCTCTTCTGATATTGATGTATATCTTGATGCTGGAAATAATGACGAGGGTAGATTCTATGAAGGATGTTCAATTTTACATAAAATATTAAAAGACAAGGGTGTAAATTCTGAAAATTATATATTTGCTGGTAATCACAGTGCTGAATATATACAATCAAATATTGAAAAATATCTAAGGTTTTATGGACGTTAATATATTTGTAATTATAAAATAGGAGGTTATCTCAATAGTTTTACTTCCATTATATTCAATCTTAAGATATAAGATTTTCAATAAAAAACACCGAAGAATCTTAAATTAGATTCTTCCGTGCTTTTTATATATTGTATAATGACGTTTAGGTATATTGTATTGTGAACTATAGTCAGTATAATAAATATATAGTGTAAGTTTACTCAATAATAGATATGACTAATATTATTAATTATATATTATAAATAATATTAGAAACAACATCACTTGGTAAAATATAATTCTGTAAAATTTCATTGTAAGAATTAACCTTAGATTTAATAAAACAAACCTTAAAATTTCGCAATTTATATGAGAGGAGTTAAATTTATGAATTTCAAAACTAAAAAAGAAGACTTAATTTCTTTAAATATTTCAGGTATTTTAACTATAATTGTTGCAATTGTGGAGAATATAGATAGATTTGTGTACTTCTAATTAGTATCAGAAAATATTACTGGAAATTCACCTTTCTAGTAATATTTTTTTAAATTTAAAACATACTAATAATGGCTAATTATATCTAATTATAGTGTGTGTAATAAAGTTTTAAATATACATAAAATTTCTAAAAAGTACAAGCTATTATGCTAAAAATTCATCTATTTTATTACCAAATGTAATTGTTAATTGACCTAGTGTAAGAGCCCAATTTTGTCTTGGTGAAGTCCATTTTTCCATTATCTCCATGGTTGCTAGATATAATGACTTTTTTAAGGATTCATCCGTAGGAAATACGGTTCTGGTTTTAGTAAATTTTCTAATCTGTCTATTAAATCCTTCTAGGGCATTTGTAGTATATATCATTTTTCTAATCTCAGGTGAAAATTCGAAGAATGTGGATAAATTATCCCAATTATTATACCAAGAATCAATAACTATACCGTACTTAGAACCCCATTTTTCCTTGAGATTATCAAGTTCTAGGAGCGCTAGCTCTTCGGTAGTTGCTTTATAAATTAATTTTAAATCTTTAATGAATTCTTTCTTATCTTTTGACGCTATGTATTTCAGAGAATTTCTAATTTGATGTACTATACATGTTTGTATACTTACTTCTGGATAAACGGTTTTTATAGCATCTGGTAAACCTCTAAGCCCATCCATACATGCAATTAGTATTTGTTTAACACCTCTATTCTTCAAATCATTGCATACTGACAACCAAAACTTCGCTCCTTCGGATTCTCCAACCCAAATACCTAAAATATCTTTATGACCACTCATATCATATGCCATACATATGTATGCTGCTTTACTAACAATTCTATTGTCATCTCTTACTTTAAAATGCATAGCATCCATATATACTATAGGATAAATTCTATCCAATGTTCTGTTTTGCCACGCAGTGGCTGCGCCAATTACCTTATCAGTGATTTTTGATACCATTGATGGTGATATAGTAATCCCATAAAGGTCTTCTATTTCCGCTTGTATATCACGTGTAGACATACCCCGTGCATAAAGACCAATAACCTTTTTGTCTAGTTCATTGCAAACAGTTTCATACTTTTTAATTACTTTTGGTTCGAATTCAGCATTTCTATCCCTTGGAATATCTACATCTATATCTCCAAAGCTACTGCGTATATTCTTTTTACTATAGCCATTGCGATAATTTTTACTATTATTTTCAGAATTTCTTTCATATTTATCTCTTCCCAAATGATCTTCCATTTCTGCTTCCAATATATTTTGAATAACGTCTTTTAACATTCTTTGTATTAATCCGTTTTTACCCATAACATCATCTAAACTTTTGCATTTCTTAACTTCTTCTTTGTAATCAAAATCAGGTACTTCAAAATTTCTCATTTAGATTCCTCCTAAATTCTTATAAGTATATTATTCCAAACTAACCAATTTTCCATACAAAAAAGATGTAGGTTAATTTGTTTTTACACAAATCAACCTACATCCCCCAATTGTGAACTTTCATGGTAAACATTATATCAATGGAACTTTCATGTTACTATGTTTTGTGTTTATTATTTGTGATACACTTGGATTATTAGATACAAAAAACGCCCAAAAATAAATATCTCGGCGTTTTTTATTATATTAATAATCTTGTAATTTTTCATATTCAATATTTATATTTTTAAATTTAGTTTCTTTTTTCATCACATCTTCCTCAGAACATTTATACTTTATAAGCAAAGTAGTTTCATTTTTCCACTCAATATCTATATAATCAGATTTATTACCTATAAATACATTACCACTAGTTGAATCTTTAAATTTTTCACCTTTCTTTAATATAGAAACTTGAGGACTAAAGGCTGTTGTGGCCCCACCATCCCTAATAAAACCTATTACAACATATTTATTGTTATAATTATTTATTGTTTTTACAATTTTATTTCCGCATATATCACCACATGAAGTTAACATAAAACATATATATATTAGTAAAAAAGTAATTATAGTAATTCTATATTTAGTCATAGTACACTCCTTAAATATTATCCTAAATTAAATTACAAAACACATTTTATCATATCAAATTTTCTAAAAAATCAAAAACGAAATTCAACAATTAAACTATTTTCCAGGGAGGATTTATCTATGAAAAAAATAATACCTGTTGCTGGATATACAATTCAAGTAAACTTTAAAAATAAAGTAGTTTCTATAGATAATGATTATGAACTTCATCAGCTATATAAGAATTGGGGAATTGATGGAATAACCAATTTATCCATTGAAATTCTCTCAGAATATTCAAAATTAATGAATAAAAACCTCATTATAGACCCTATGTCCTTAACTATAGAAATTATAGCACATATTGATGTAGGTAAACTTTCATCTAAAATTCCTTTTATAGGTAATCTAATTACTAAGCACACAGACATCATAGATTGTGGCGAAGAAGCTGTAGACAATAATAGATGGGCTTTTGATCTTGCAGCTAACTATTTATAATAAAACCTAGTATAGCATGTACACTTTTTCCATTTATTTCATATATTAAAGTATAGTTATTTAATTACTTTTTAGTATTTCAAATTATAGGTGATAAAAAAATGATAAACTTTAATTTACCTTCCAATTATTTTAAATTAACTAATAACGGTAGTTGTGGTTTTGCTTTTTCAATGAATTATTTTGTATCAGGAATTCCTGAATATGCTTTTAGTAAAGTAATTCCTGTAGGTACAAGTACATTGGTTTCTATAGATGCCAATGCTACTAATATAAATTTTACAGTTTATGTATATAATCCTCCTTATAAATTAATTCCTATATATACAACTAATTTTACTTCAGCAGAGCCAAGATGCTATCTAGCAACTGGAACACTAGAAAATCCAACTTTAACAAATATACCTTGTACCTCTATAGGTAATGGTAGTAATGGTAGTAATAGTTGCTGTTGCTGTTGCTGCTGCTGTAATCCTTGTAAATAATAATCCATAAAAAATCCTCACTATATATCTCGTAGTGAGGATTTATATATATATTTGCTTTTATTTACAAGTTTGGGCGAATAATATTATAAACAGAATATTTTAATAATTCTTAAATATATTAGGTGATAAATTATGTATAATTGTTGTAATCTATCAGAAAGAATACTTTGTATTGCAAAATATGAATATTCATTTTTCTTAAATAAGAATAATGTATTAGGCTTAGGATTAGGTCAAAAAATAAAAAATGGATTTAATACTTTTCAACCATGTATTACTGTATTTGTACGACGTAAACTCCCATCAAATGAAATACCTATAAATGATTTAGTTCCAACCCTGTATAAATATATTCCAACTGATGTTATTGAAACTGGAGATATAACTCCATCATCTTTAACAGCAAGAATACGTCCAGTCCCTTGTGGTTATAGTATTGGATTGCCAAAGGGTTCAGGTGGTACTCTTGGATGCTTAGTTACAGATGCAAGATTTAATTATATATTAAGTTGTAATCACGTTTTAGCTCAAAATAGTTCAGAATTTATAGGTAATCCTATAGTTCAGCCATCTAAAAAATTTGGTGGTAAGGCTCCTAATGACACAATTGCAAACTTGTCGATTTTTATTAAACTTAAAACAAATTCTGATAATAGAGCTGATTGTGCAATAGCTAAAATATCCTCTAGTTCTAATGTTACTAAAAATATAGCTTTACTAGGTAGTCCTATAAAAGGAATATCTTCTGGTAAAATTGGAATGAATGTTCAAAAAGTAGGATATTATACAGAAAAAACCACTGGCAGAATAACTGTTTTAGGAGCAACTTTTAATATGCCTATGTGGGGAAAATCATACCGATTTGTAGATCAAATTTGGACAACTAAAATGGATGATAAAGGTGATTCAGGATCTATCTTATTAGATATGCATATGAATGCTGTAGGACTTCTCATGGGTGGTGGTAGCCAAAGTACTGTGTATAATCCCATAAAAAAAGTTTTAAGTAGTCTTAATGTTGAAATTATTACCGGCTAATTAATAAAAACACTAAACTTATTTTTTCAAAGAAAAAGGTTTTTTTAAAATTACGGTGAACTATATTAAAGTGAGTAAAAGTTTATTTATAAAGGACATATGAAATAGTACAAAAACCTAGTAATTATTACTAGGTTTTTGTACTATTTCATATATTAAAATTATATAGCTTTAAAATTCTTTATTTAGTAACTATTCTAACTTTTAGTTCTTTTAAAACTTTGTTTATATCATTAAATATACTATGACTTTTACCACTAGCCATCAACAGTCCTACAGTATAATTATTTTTATATAAAAGTATAGATCCTGAATCTCCACTTTCACACATACAAGTTGTAACTATCTGCTCTTCAAACAAAAATATCTTTGAACCAAACTTAATATGAAATGTTCCATCTATATCTGTGATTCGACCTGTAGTCATTTCTGTAGATCTTCCAACCTTTTTAACCTCTTTACCAATAATAGGTATCATAGGTTCTTGTGGTGCTCCTACTATAGCAATCTTAGGAGATACTAGAGACTCATCAATTAATTTAGCAATAGCACAATCCATATAATTAGTTGGTGAAGTAATTATACCTTCTGTTTTTAAAGGAATGTATTTTGATAAAATTGCAACTATATCAGTATTAGGATTTCCACCATCATAACGCCCAGGTTGTATTATAGGTGTTCCTATTTTAACTTTATTTAAATCTGCAATAATATGATTGTTAGTTAATATATATTTATACCTTCCATCTGTAACCAAACATCCCATGGATCCTACTCTCAAAATATTTGAAACACCAATACTATATCCTCCAATTACTGGACGTACTTTTCCTGTAAATTCAGCAGCACTAAATTTGCCACTTTCTACTACATCTGTTTCAATACCTTTGAAAAATTTAGGAATTACTTCATGTTCATATAAATTACTTAAAGGAACTTTCTTTGAAACAAATACCTTAATACACTTTTTATTAGTAATAAATCCATTCTTTATTTTATATCCAAGGGCTATACCCACTATATAAGGCTTTTTAAAAAAATACTCATATTCACATTTACATATATAAGATATCATATCATCCTTAGTTTTATAATTTCTAGATTCAATCATATATATCACCATATTTTTCTTTTATCTAAAAAATAACCTTGTTCTTTATGATATGATAAATTCTCACTCTAAGTGCAATGACATCTCTCAAAATCTGTTTTTATCTAATCTTCTAGAATAATTAATTCAACTTCATATATTAAATTACATATATTTAAAATCCTTCATTCAGTAACTATTCTAACTTTTAGTGCTTTTAAAACTTCATTTATATTATTAAATATACTATGACTTTTACCACTAGCCATCAAAAGTCCTACAGCATAATTATTTTCATATAAAAGTATGGAACCAGAATCTCCATCTTCACACATATAAGTTGTAACTATTTGCTCTTCAAAAAAAACCCTCTTTGAATCAAATCTAATATGAAAAGTTCCATCTATGTCTGTTATTCGACCTGTAGTCATTTCTGTAGACCTTCCAACCTTTCTAACCCCTTTATCAATAATAGGTATCATAGTTCCTTCCGGGGCTCCTACTATAGCAATTTTAGGGGATGCTATAGACTCATTAATTAATTTAGCAATAGCACAATCCGTATAATTAGTTGGTGAAGTAATTATACCTTCTGTTTTTAAAGGAATATATTTTGACAAAAGTGCAACTATATCAGTACTAGGCTTTCCACCATCATCAAGACCAGGTTGTATTATAGGTGTTCCTATTGGAATTTTGTTTAAATCTGCAATAACATGATTATTACTTAGTATATATTTATACCTTCCATCTGTAACCAAACATCCTAAAGATCCAACTCCCCTAACATTTGAAACTCCAATACTATATCCTCCAATTACTGGACGTACTTTTCCTGTAAATTCAGCAGCACTAAATTCCCCACTTTCTACTACATCTGTTTCAATACATTTAAAAAATTTAGGAATTACTTCATGTTCATATAAATTACTTAAAGGAACTTTTTTTGAAACAAATACTTTAATACACTTTTTATTAGTAATAAATCCATTCTTTATTTTATATCCAAGGGCTATCCCCACTACATAAGGCATTTTAAAGAAATACTCATATTCACATTTACATATATAAGATATCATATCATCCTTTGTTTTATAATTTCTACATTCATTCATATATATCACCATATTTTTCTTTTATCTAAAAAATAACCTTGTTCTTTATGATATGATAAATGCTCAATCTAAGTGCAATGACATCTTTCAAAATCTATTTTTATCTAATATACTAGAACGATTAATCCAACTACTCATAAAAAATTTTGATTAATATTTGCTTTATTGCAATATATAAAAATAACCAATCATTTAATGCAAAATGATTGGTTATTTCAACATATAAATATTACTATTTATTAAAATCAACTTTAAATTCTTCAAAAGTCATAATACCTCTAAACACCTTTATGCTATTAGTAAAGTTCTTTTTAAATAACTTTGAATCTTCCTTTTTATTTCTAAATTCTTCCCACAATTTTAAACTAGGCATCTCTATTCCTTCATTTTTTTCAAGTAACTTAAGCTGAGCTATTTGAGCTTCCTCTTGAGATTCTATATTTATTAAAGTATTTTGATAAATTATATTATAAGTTCCTATATCTTCGTTTTTAAATTTATCAATTTCATCATTTACATACTTTTCATAAGCGTTTTGTAGAATCTCTTCACGTGAAAGTTTACTTTGTTTAAGCTTTTCTTTTTCCATATCTACAAAATCAATAATATCTGTATATCCTATTTTTAAATTTACATTTCCTATTAATGCAAACATTAACAATCCTGCTGGATTTTTTATAGTTTCATTACTTTCAAATTGCTGTTTTTGTAGCCATATAATATATTTCACTATATCCCATTTATCATAATCCTTATATAATTGACTTATTACTTTTTCACTAAATCCTATCTCAATTAAAGCAACATCAAGATTCTTTGGAATACTCATAGTAAAGTCTGTAGTACTAGTATCCTCAAACTCATTATCCATTGCTATTTGTAATTGTTTTTGATATTTTTGACGTAAATTTTTTATAAGTTCCTCTTTTTTTCCCTTAAAAATGAAATAAATACAATGCTCCTTTTGATTTATAATATCTTCATCCCCATAGAAATAATCTGATATAATATCATGTTTTATTAAGTTTTGTAGAGGTTTTTTAAGTCTTCTTTTTAAATCAGAATTAAATCTATATTCTATTGGAATCTTATTTGCAAGTACATCAAAATTTCTTTTTATATAAATTAGCATACCGTTAGTTGAATATTTATTTCCTTCAAGATAAGTATATAAACCACGAGTTAAACCTGATGGTAATGTAAAATAAGTCTCCGCATTAAGATATTTGATAAATTCATGTTTTATATTATCAACTACAAGACTATTTAATTGAACCCAACACTTATTATCATTAGTTTTTGAAGAGGATTTCTTCTTTTCCGAATTAAATTCATAATTTACAATTAATCTTAATCCCTTTTCCTTACTTTTTACATACTCTTCATTTTTCTTATCATAGATACTCCCATTAGAAAAAGATAGATATTGAGTTGCATCCAGCTGTCTTATAGCATCCTTTATTTTTCTTATATTTGCACCACCAGTTGTTAGTTTCATAAATTTAGCTAATTCATATAAAGTAAAATAAAGCTTGTCACTTTGTATATCAAAAGCACTGTTTTCCTGATTATACATTATAGGACCTGATTTCTTTATATATAATCCAACAATACCATACCATACATCCATAGTAAATTTACGTGGAAGACTGAAAACAGATATAGCCATCATCTCTCTTTTTAAACCTTTACTATCATTCCAACTAAAATACTTTACTTCACCATTATCATTAGTATGTAGGTTTAAAATATGTCTTACTTCATCTGTAATATCAGAATTGTCCTTTAGATCCTTAACTGTTATAGCTTTTGTGTTTTGATTAAATAAGAAAAATGGTGCTTCTAAAAAATTAATATCCATAATAAAAGATTGTGGTTTTAAGGATTTATTATTTTTAACCTCACTCATAATTTATCTCCCATTTATGTTGAACTTATTTACGAGGAAAATACTATACACACACTAAAAACCCTATATTTCCTCGTAATGTTTTTGTAAAAACACTCTATTTTTAAAGTATAACTCACATTTTATACTTTTTCTAGTACAGTTTTAGTAATGAAAAAAATATCTTTCTAATTCCCTAAATTTTTCTCGTAAAGTTTTTGTAGTTTTATCGTACAGTAGTACAAGTCCACTAACGTAAATTAGTTGGAGTTTCCTCGTAAAGTTTTTGTAGCTTCCTCGTAAAGTTTTTGTAGTAAACCCTATGCAAAGCTAGTAATACCAAGGCTTCCAAAAATTTTACTACAACAACACTATTCTATACTACTAATTGTTATTATACTGTATTTATACTATAAAAAAAAACATAACCCAAATTATCTAAATATATCATTATTTCATTAATTAATTTATAGCTAATATAATATCCATAATTAGTTATTTTTTATTTAAATAATTAACAATTTTAAATTTACTATATAACTAATTTAAAGCAATGTTTTTAGTTAAAGGTACTAAACTATCAAAAATACATTTAAAGTCCTTAAAAGGGCAAATTAACGCAATATAGAAATATATCTTTTATATATAATAATAGTTCTATTACATAAAAGTTCTAAATATATGTTAACAAAATATATTTTAGAACCCTTATGTAATATTATAAATATATATTTATAAAACTAAAAATAATTTAAAAAAGGACTATTGCAAAAGCAACAGCCCATTTTCCGTTAAATAAAAAATAATCTATATTGGTAGAGTTGAGTGAGTAATATGTTATTAAAGATTATTGACAATAATAAAAAAAATAATCATAATTAACTAATTTATTATTATGTTTTTAAATATCTACCAGTATTTATTTGTCTAAATACTTAAATTAAAAAACTTTGAAAATCCGTAATGAATCAAAAGTAGAATCAATCCAATTATTATTAAAATAGTAACTAGCTTTTCTGGTTTCATAAGATCATCCCCTCTTTTAAATTTAACATATTTTGTTAAAAAAATAGCAAACAAACTTATTACATTTAAACTTAATTTTAGTAGAATATAGATATTTTTTCTTATATACACTAATCTATACCTACTTAATAGTATTTTTATTCCAAATAAATTTTAAAACCCATTTTAAATTGGTTAATTTTTAAAATATATATATATAATACTACATTTATGGGTATTATCCTCTATGTTAAATGATATTAATTTAAGTAAAAACTAAGTTATTGAATTAACAATGATTAATTCTAATCTGATTT